>JAJUGZ010000003.1 GCA_029265715.1 Bacteroidota bacterium | reverse complement strand
TCCTGTTAACGACTGGCCCGAACGTAATTGCTCAAGGGCTTTGGCCTGCATGGCCTTGTATTCTTCATTCATAATAGCTGTTTCCATCTAATACAAGTATAAAGGTTTTTTGTATTAGACAGAGTTCAGTTTACAGCCTCATATAAAATCAGAAAGCGGGCCCCTGCCCGCTTTCCTTTTTCCACCCCAAATGCACAGAACTTAAGGACTAAATTCCGGCACATATTTTTAGCTCAATAACGCTTTCACTTTTTCGGCAATTTCTTTGCCATCGGCTTTACCGGCCAGTTTTTTGGAAGCGATTCCCATCACTTTTCCCATTTCACGTACACTGGTAGCTCCGGATTCGGCAATAATTGCTTTAATTTCAGCACTTAACTCTTCATCACTCAGTTTGGTTGGCAAGTACGATTCAAAAACCTTTACCTGGATCATTTCCTGTTCATACAAGTCTTCACGTCCTTGTTCTTTGTAAATCATGGCCGAATCAGTACCTTGTTTCGCCAGTTTTTGAATAATCTTGAGCACTTCACCATCAGAAAGCTCAGCATTTGCACCAACAGCAGCCCGTGCCTCAAGGATCACTTTTTTTATTCCGCGTAAAGCTTCGAGTCTTTCTTTTTCCCGCGCTTTCATCGCATTTTTAATGTCCTCATTAATTTGCTCAACCAAACTCATTTCAATCTACGTTATCGTGCAAATACGAATTATTGTCGCGTAAAATTATATTATTTTCTTCATCCTGAGAAAGTGATAACCGGGAAAATTTTTCTTCTATCCGTCGTTGAAAACCTTTCAACTTTAAATTTTTTCTGCGGTATGCCGGAATATCTTCAAGCTGATCGACAACCTCGTCCGAGGATTGCGAAAAATCTACTTTCACAGAAGTTTCTTCAAATGTATCTTTTTTTGTTGAATTCCGGCCATACAATTCATCAAATTCATCCGAAAAAGTTGGATTAATATCAAATTCGAATGTCTTCTGCTTATTCAACCGGGTAAAAGCGCCATCGCTCACCGTGTTTTTTATATCAGTCCGTGTGGTCGGGATTTTATCAACCGGATCTTCGGAAAGCGTATGATAGGTTTTTTCCTGACTGCGGACAGCAACCATCTCCGGAATGCTGCTTGTGCTGAACCCGGTAGCAATAACAGTTACACAGATTTCATCGCCCAAATTTTCATCAACGCCATTTCCCCAAATCAGATCGGCATCATAACCAGCTTTATTCTGTACAAAATCGGTAATCTGTCCAATTTCGTCCATGGTAATTTCTTCCACTCCCGAAGTAATATTCAGCAGTATATTGCGAGCCCCGTTGATGTCGTTATTGTTTAACAAGGGTGAGTTCAACGCTTCTTCCACGGCACGGATAGCCCGATCTTCGCCCGATGCTGTACCCGACCCCATCAGAGCCACGCCACTATCGCGCATTACCGTCTCCACATCGGCAAAGTCAACATTGATATACCCCGGGACCGTTATAATTTCAGCAATTCCTTTGGCCGCCGTTGTGAGGATATTATCTGCTTTGGCAAATGCATCCGAAATCTTAAAATCCCCGTACATTTCGCGTATCCGTTCGTTATTGATCACCAGTAGCGAGTCAACATGTTCCTCCATGGCCGCAATACCTTCGATGGCCTGCTTTACACGACGGCGTCCTTCATTGCGGAACGGAATTGTTACAATCCCAACCGTTAAGATGCCCAGTTCGCGGGCTGCCTGTGCGATAACCGGGGCGCCTCCGGTTCCGGTCCCTCCGCCCATTCCGGCCGTAATGAATACCATCTTGGTATTATCTTTCAGGATTTTCTTCACATCTTCGATGTTTTCAATGGCTGCTTCACGACCAACTTCAGGCTTATTGCCAGCCCCGCGGCCCTCGGTTAGCGACGAACCCAGCTGCACTTTATAGGGTACCGGGCTGTTTGCCAGCGCCTGCGAATCGGTGTTGCATACCATAAAATCGACATCGCGGATACCTTGGTGAAACATGTGGTTTACGGCGTTCCCTCCACCGCCGCCAACTCCAATAACTTTAATGATCGATCCGGATTTTTCCGGTAACTCGAAATTGATTATTTCATTTGTCATGATCTTACTTTTTCAGGGTTTTACTTCATTGATCTTTACCATCCGACATGGGTTCGTCGGTGTCCTCAAAAAAACGTGAAAACTGCCGTGCAAACCAGCTATCCACATTTCCGCCATCTGATGGCTTTCCCGAAACAGGTTCTTTTACCTTCTTTCGTTTAGCACGTTTATCCGTTTTTACCTCAAAAGAAGTTGTTTCCTCTTCGGGGAACAGACTATAGGGTGATTCTGCTTTTTCGGGTTCTTCCAGGTTTATTTCAGGCCCGATGTCGGTAAAGTCGGGATCAAGCACGATAACTTCTTTTCTGTTTTCCTGAAATAGTTCATTGGGATTGGTTTCGAAACCGGTGGCAATAATAGTAACACTGATGTTTGGACCCAGTTTTTTATCTACTCCATTTCCCCAGATAATATTAGCATCCTGTCCGGCTTTATCCTGAAGGTAATCGATAATTTCTCCGATTTCGCCCATGGTGATTTCTTCTTCGCCGGAAATAATATTGAGCAGGATATCTTTAGTGCCATAAATATCGTTGCTATCGAGCAACGGTGAGCGCAAAGCTTCTTTCACAGCCTTCATGGCCCGCCCTTCACCGGATGCATAGCCGGTTCCCATCAGGAACACTTCGCTTCCCGACATTACCGTGCTCACATCGGCAAAGTCGATATTAATATTACCATGCACCGTGATAATCTCGGCAACCCCTTTTACGGCTGTAGTCAAAATATCGTCGGCTTTTTTAAAAGCCTGTGATGCCGGCAGGTTGCCGTATATTTTGTGTAATTTTTCGTTGCTGATGACCAACAAGCTATCGACATGCTCTTTCAACTTGGTAACTCCGTCGAGCGCCTGATGGAACCTGCGCCGACCTTCAGCTGGCGCGGGCACTGTAACGACGGCAATTGTCAGGATATCGAGTTCCTTTGCCAGCTTCGAAATCACGGGCGCCGCGCCAGTACCGGTACCTCCGCCCATTCCGGCCGTGATGAAAACCATCTTGGTAGTGCCATCCAGCAACGCGCGGATATCTTCGAGGTTTTCGATGGCAGCCAGTTCCCCATGCTCCGGCCTGTTCCCGGCGCCTCGGCCTCCGGTAAGGGTAACCCCCAGTTGAATTTTAACCGGCACCGGGCTGTTTCGAAGAGCTTGAGCATCGGTGTTGCAAAGAATAAAATCAACACCGGCGATGCCTTCCTCGTACATGTGATTGACTGCATTACATCCACCGCCTCCCACGCCAATTACTTTAATGATGGAAGAGCCGGCCTGTTCGAGTCCAAAGTTGAAAATTTCGTCGTTCATACAGCAGACGAGATTAAAGTGTTTTTCTAACTCATTTCCGTATCCTGATCTTCTTCGAAGAAAAGTGTGACCTGTTTCGCTACCTGATTCTTGATGGAACTGAAAAAACCTGGCTGAGAGTTTTTTGGTTTCTTCCCCCGGTTTCTGCGATTAGCCAGTTTCGATTTTATTTCCTCATCGGCATCATTCGCCGCGATCAGCAATAAACCCAGCGCGGTTGAAAAACGCGGGTCTTCAAGTTCTTTCCAGGCTTTAAAGAAGTGCATAATCGGCTTCCCGTGACGCACATCCAAACCGGTACGGTATTTGATCAACTGCCTCAAATTGGGCAGCAAGGCCGTTCCGCCGGTCAACACAATTCCGGCGCCAACCTTATCGAGGTAGCCTGATTTCTCCAGATGAAAATACCAGGCTTCAATAATCTCATCCATCCTGGCCTGAATAACAAACGCCAGGTTTTTAAACGAAATTTCCTTGGGTTCCCATCCGGAGAGCCCCGGAATAGTAACCACCTTCTCGGCCGGGGCAAAATCGCCCATCGCCTGCCCGAACTGTACTTTAAGCGACTCGGCCTGTCGTAACAAGATGGAGCAGCCTTCCTTGATGTCGTGAGTGATTACATTACCACCAAACGGAATGACCGCCGTGTAACACAAAACGCCATCGCGGAAAATCGACATTTTGGTTGTTCCACCTCCGATATCAATCAGCACCACGCCAGCCTCTTTCTCATCTTCGGTCAAAACAACTTCGGATGAGGCGATCGGGTCGAGAACGGCACGCTGCATTTTGATCCCGGCTTTATCAAGGCTTTTCTGAATATTCCGTTGATACAAATCCGGAGCAACATGAACTTTATATACAGCTTCAAGTTTTTCGCCTGCCGTTCCGACCGGGTTCTGGATGCCCGACTCGTTATCGATAATGAACATTTGCGGATTGACATGGTAAATCGACATTTCCGGATCGAGTGGAATTTGACGGGCCTGCCCTTCAAGCTCAGCCACATGCTCTTCGGTAAACTCGTTGTCGCGCCCGATGTATTTCTGGCCGCGCGCAGTGAGTGTTTTCAGGTGTTGTCCGGCAATGTTGACATATACCTCGTCGATGATGCCACCAAACGATTCTTCTGCCTTCTTGACTGCCTCCTCGATGGCGGCATGTGTCTCGTCGATGTTAAAAACGATTCCCCGTTTAACACCCTGCGACTTGCTGTGACCAAATCCGATAATTTCTATTTTCCCTTCATCATTCCGTTTACCGGCAATTGCTATTACTTTTGTTGTACCGATATCAACGGCTGCAAAAATTTGTTCGCTCCTGTCCATACATTTATCTTTTTGTACAAACAACCTGATTGTAATACTTTACACTCACAATTTTATATTGGTCCCAACCCGAATGGTTGAAGCCTTTTAAATACACTTCTTTTAAATTCCGAAACTTACGCTTGTAATCGTCGGCCGAGCCAAATTCGATGATATGATCGCCAACCTGAGGGACCATAATCAGTTCTCCGTTTCCCTTTACATATATTTGCTCAACCTGAGCTTTCCAGAATTCGGTTTTATCGATATACAATACCAGCGGGATCAGTTTTTCTTTTATCAGCTCGTCGGTCACCGCCCCGTTCACCACCATTACATTGGCTGCATATTTGGTTGAAACCGGGATTTTAACACCTTCGGCATCGACATAATAATCGTCTGAATCGGTTTTAACCCGCATGATTGGGGTCCGCTCGCTAACATTAACCACCAGTCTCCCGGCAAACCGCAACGATTTACTGTTAATGCGCTTGAAAACCTCAACATCTTTAATTGTTGTAAGCTTTTTTAAATTATTCTCCAGCTTATACAGGTTCAGAGATCCCATCCGTTTACCGATCAGTCCGTTATTTTCTTTCTCAATCACCTGGGCCAGATCGGCTTCATCAATAAACCTTGGCGACGACGGATCAATATGAACCGATACCGCCTGGCACTTCACGTCTTTCATCTCGAGCCAGCAGTAGGTTATCGAACCGCCAACAAAGGCGACGAACAAAATCCAGCCTAATATGATCAGTATCTTTCTAAACATGTGTCCGTTCCATCAATTTTTGTTTTACCGGTCCAACCAATAACTCAATATCACCGGCACCCATCATCAGGATAACCCCCTGATCGAATGTTGCGCTGAGTCCGACCAATTCGGTTTTGTTGCACAAGATTTTATTCGGGTTCTGTATTTTGTTAAAAATAACTTCAGACGTAACACCTTCGATTGGCAACTCGCGTGCCGGATAAATATCGAGCAAAACTACCTGATCGACCAGATCAAGACTGGCCGCAAAACCATCGGCAAAGTCGCGCGTCCGGGTGTACAAATGCGGCTGAAAAACACCGGTTATTTTGCGCCCCGGGTATAAATCGCGCACCGAAAGAATCGTTGCTTTCAGTTCCTCCGGATGATGGGCATAATCGTCGATCAGTACGAATTCGGGGGTTTGCAGGTGACGATCGAAGCGGCGCTTTACGCCACCATACTCCGGCAATCCTTTCCGGAGCTCGTCCGGGGTCATTCCGGCATTCAGTGCCATAGCCGAGGCAGCGATCGAATTTTCAATATTCATCAGCCCCGGATAATTCAGCACTAATTTTTCAATGATTCCATCCGGGGTTACCAAGTCGAACTGATAAGCTCCTTCAATAAGCTGAATATGAACGGCATAAAAATCAGCCGGCCCGTGCAATGAATAGGTCAGGCAGCGATGCGACTGAAGGATTTCCGGGTTAATTGGCAACCCATTTTTAATCAACAGCAATCCATCCGGAGCAACTTGCGATGCAAACTGATTAAAACTTTCGATTACCGATTCATGTGTGCCGTAAATATCCAGATGATCGGCATCCATGGCCGTAATAACAGCCTGTTGTGGGTGCAAGTGCAGAAACGAACGGTCGAACTCGTCGGCTTCGGCAACAACCCAGTCAGAGTTGGTTTCGCTCAGCAGCAAGTTGGTGCCGTAATTTTTCGAAATCCCGCCCAAAAACGCACTGCAATCAACAGTCGACGATTTCAGCAGGTGTGCCGTCATGGTGGTAACCGATGTTTTTCCGTGGGTACCGGCAATGGCAATGGTTTTGTGCGCCCGGCAAATCAGGCCCAACACCTCGGCCCGTTTATGGATACTAAACCCGGAGTTTTTTAACACATTCAATTCCTGATGGTCGGCAGGAACAGCCGGGGTAAAAACAACCAATGTATTTCCTGGGTCCCATCCGGACGGGATCAACGCCGGATCGTCGGTATAATGCACCGCAATCCCTTCAGAAACCAATTGATTGGTCAGATCGGTACAAGTGCGGTCGTAACCGGCCACCTTTTTACCAGAATGGTTAAAAAAGCGAGCCAGGGCGCTCATCCCGATTCCGCCGATACCAAGAAAATAAACGTTTTGTATAGTATTAAAATCCAGCATATTATTTTTCAATCACCGACATTACAACATCAACAATTTCTTCAGCAGCCTTTGGCTTAGCCAGCTTCAGGCTGTTTGCGGCCAGCTCGTCTAAACGTTTGGGGTCGGCCAGCAAGGCAAGCGTTTCGTCGAACAATTTTTCTTTGGCTTCGTTGTCGCGAACCATCAGAGCCGCATTGTTCTCGACCAGCGCCATGGCATTTTTGGTCTGATGATCTTCAGCCACGTTGGGCGAGGGAACCAAAACCGACGGTTTGCCCAGCAAGCAAAGCTCAGAAATTGTTCCGGCCCCGGCTCGTGAAACGACCACGTCGGCCGCCGCATACGCCAAATCCATCCGCGAAAGGAACTCCGTCACTTTCAGATTTTCCGGCGCCTGATTTTTTAACCGGTCAAGCATTTCCCGATAATAATAACTACCGGTTTGCCACACAACCTGCACTCCTGATTTCCGGATTACATCTAAATTCGCCATCACGCTTTCATTCAGGGTGCGGGCGCCCAGACTTCCGCCCACAATCAGAACGACCGGTTTACCTGATTCCAATTCGAAATAAGATAAGGCTTCCGAACGGTTTGCCACCTTTTCAAGCAAATTTTTCCGGATTGGGTTCCCGGTTACAACCAATTTTTCGGCCGGGAAATAACGATCCATATTGGGATACGCCACACAGATCTTTCGCACTTTAGATGCCAGAATTTTATTGGTCAGGCCCGCATACGAGTTTTGTTCCTGAAGCACAGCCGGCACGCCTTTTCGAACCGCAGCTTTCAAAATCGGGCCGCTTGCAAAACCTCCCACGCCAATGGCCACATCGGGCTGAAACTCCCGAATAATACGGCGGGCTTTCTGCATGCTCTTATATAATTTTACAAAGAACGTGAACATCTTCAGCGAGGGTTTCCTCGGAAACCCCATCACCGGTAAGCCCTCAATGCGATAGCCGGCTGCCGGAACGCGTTCCATCTCCATCTTTCCTAACGCCCCGACAAACAAAATTTCCGATTCCGGAAACCGGTCGCGAATCTCGTTGGCAATGGATATGGCCGGGAAAATATGCCCGCCTGTTCCTCCTCCACTGACTATGACTTTTAATTTTTCCATCGTTCTCGTTCTATAAATCCTGATCTTCAACCGGAACTTCGGCAACCGCCACTTCGGATTGCCCGCTATCCTGCGAAGCTTTTATTTTCTTATTGTAATAACTGACCGACAAAATAGCGCCAAATCCTACGGCTGTAAACAACATGGAGGTTCCTCCCATACTTACCCAGGGCAATGGCTGGCCAGTAACAGGGATGACCCCCGCCGATACCGACATGTTTATGACGGCCTGAAAAACCACCATAATCACCAGACCTGCAACCAAAAAAGCCGGAAACGTTCGCTCGGACCGGCGCACAATAACAACGCCGCGATACAGTAACACCAGATATAAAAACACCAGGATGGTACCGCCAACCAGGCCATATTCTTCGACAATGATGGCAAAAATAAAGTCGTTGTACCCGGCTTCCATATAGTTGCTCACCTCACTGTTTCCGGGACCTTTCCCAAATGTTCCGCCTTCGAAAATGGCAAGTTTCGCAAAATCAGCCTGAGTGGTTCCTTTCTCGGCTTCTTTATCTCCGTATAAAAAATCGTCGATACGTTCTTTAAATGTGTGTACACGGCCAAACCCTTTCGGCATAATGTTGGCTGTAAAATAAACCAGGGTAACAAACAAGATTCCGGCGCCAATCAGCCCGGACAGATATTTCATCGGGATACGGGCAATCATCATCAAAACCATCATCGATGCAAAAATCAATACCGAGGTAGAAACGTTCCCCATGAAGATAATCGCACAGATAACTCCGGAAACAATGGTTACGCGTTTGAATGCAAACCACAGGTCCTCTTTGGTTTTCTGATATTTTGAAAGTATCCGCGCCGCATACATCACCAGCGATATTTTGGCCAGGTCGGCAGGTTGAAAGTTAAAAAAGCCCACATCGAGCGAACGGGGCGTTGGCTTGTGCTGTATCTTAAACTGAACATACGCCGCTACGAGTGTAAAAAGGGTAATTCCAATCAAGGCCGGCGAAATCAGGAAATATAATTTGACAGGAATGAAATTGACCAGAATTACCATGATCGTTAGCCCAGTCAGGATAAAAATTGACTGGCGTACCAGGTAATGGCTGGTATCGCCTCCTGCTTCGCGGAAGGCCAGCTTCCCGGTTGCGCTGTACACGATCAACATCGAGATCAGCGACAGCAGAACCATCACGATCCACAGCGAACGGTCGCCCTTGAATATATTTCCCAACGAAAACCTCATCTTACAAATCTCTTACTGCATTTTTAAACTGACGGCCACGGTCTTCGTAGTTCTCGAACAAATCGAAGCTGGCACATGCCGGCGAAAGCAGCACAGCATCACCGTTTTTTGCCAAATAATAGGCCGAACGAACAGCATCGGCCATCGAGCGTGTTTCAACAATATCGATTCCCGTATTTTTAAACGCTTCAACAATCTTGGTATTGTCAACGCCCAGGCAAACAATGGCTTTCACCTTTGCCTTGACCAAATCCATCAGCTCCGAATAATCATTTCCTTTATCAACGCCCCCGACAATCCACACGGTCGGCATGGTCATACTTTCCAGTGCATACCAGGTTGAGTTGATGTTGGTTGCTTTCGAGTCGTTTATAAACTCGATTCCATGAACCCGTAAAAAACGTTCGAGACGGTGTTCAACACCTTCAAAACCCGACAGGCTTTCCCTGATCTTTTCATTCCTGATTTCAACTACTTTACCGGCAATTCCGGCAGCCATCGAATTGTAGGTATTGTGCTTACCCTGTAAAGAAAGATCGAATATTGACATGGTAAATGGATTTTGTTCCCAGTTAATGATGATTTCGTTATTGATAATGCCGGCCCCGCATACCGGAGGTTTCCCCAGGCCAAAAGGCACACAGCGGGCGGGTAACTGACGCATGGTCATTTCGTAGCCCACCACCGGATCGTCGGCACAGTAGATAAAAACATCGTTCGGCCCCTGGTTCTGCGCAATCCGGAACTTTGAGTCGATGTAGTTTTGCATCTTATATTCGTAGCGATCAAGATGATCAGGAGTAATATTCAACAAAATGGCAACATCTGCTTTAAACTCGATCATTCCGTCGAGCTGAAAACTGCTCAGCTCAATCACATAATAATCATAGTCTTTTTCGGCAACCTGCCAGGCCAGACTTTGCCCGACATTTCCGGCCAGACCCACATTAAGGCCAGCCCGTTTCAGGATATCGTAAGTTAGCAAAGTTGTGGTAGTCTTGCCGTTACTACCTGTAATGCAGATTTTTTTTGCCGATGTATGCCTTCCGGCGAACTCAATTTCGGAAATTACCGGAATCCCTTTTTCTTTCAGCTTAACAATTATCGGGGCCTTTTCGGGAATACCCGGGCTCTTCACAACCAGATCGGCCGCCAGGATAACCTCCTCCGAATGTTGCCCTTCTTCAAACAAGATTGAACGTTCATCCAGCTCGCGGCGGTATTTTTCGCGAATTGTACCTTTGTCTGAAACAAAGACCTGATAGCCGAGCTTGACTCCTAGAATAGCCGCGCCAACCCCGCTTTCAGCCGCACCTAATATGACTAACTTTTTTGCCATCGACTAACGCATTTTTAAGGTTACAATCGTCAACACGGCCAGAATAATTCCGACAATCCAGAAACGGGTAACAATCTTTGCCTCCGGAATTCCTTTTTTCTGGTAATGATGATGAATGGGAGCCATCAGGAAAATCCTCCTTCCCTCTCCATATTTTCGTTTGGTATATTTAAAATAACTGACCTGAATCACGACCGATAAATTTTCGACCAAAAAGATTCCACACAACAAGGGGATCAGAAACTCTTTCCGGATAATAATGGCAAAAACGGCCAGAATGCCACCCAACGCAAGGCTTCCGGTATCGCCCATGAAAACCTGGGCCGGGAAAGAGTTAAACCACAAAAAACCAACGGTTGCCCCGATAAAGGCTGAAATAAACACGGTCAGCTCGCCAAGGTTCGGAATATACATGATGTTCAGGTAATCGGCATAAATCACGTTTCCACTCACGTAGGCTAAGATACCAAACGTGGCCCCGCTGATGGCCGAAGTTCCCGTGGCCAATCCATCAATCCCATCGGTCAGGTTAGCTGCATTCGAAACAGCTGTAATAATCAGGATAATAGCAATGGCATAAACGATCCATCCGAACACTTCGGCATATTTACCGGTAAAAGCAACCAACCAGGTATAATCAAACTCGTGGTTCTTAATAAATGGGAGTGTGGTAAGTGTCGATTTTTCTTCTTTGGTAACCACTTGCAATTCTGGCTGCCCCGTTTGCGGATTGGTAACAACTTCTTTTATTAACAAGCCTTTTTCGTCGCGTTGTTTTTCGCGAACAACAACATCATCCGAAAAAAACAAGGTTGCAACAACAATAAGCCCCAGACCAACTTGTCCCATAATTTTGAACTTCCCGGCCAGGCCCTGTTTATCTTTCAGAAATACTTTGATGTAGTCGTCGGCAAACCCGATCAACCCGAGCCATGCGGTAGTGATCAGCATCAGCAGGATATATACGTTGTCGAGCCTAGCCAGCAAGATGGTCGGGATGATAATGGAAGCCAGTATGATGATTCCCCCCATGGTTGGCGTGCCTTTTTTTTGCAACTGCCCTTCAAGACCCAGATCACGAACTTCCTCACCAATCTGTTTGCGCTGCAAAAAGCGGATCAGTTTTTTTCCAAAACCCATTGTAATTAACAGCGACAAAATGATGGCCGCACCCGAGCGAAACGAAATGTACTGTAACATTCCCATCCCCGGGATATCGTAGCCCTTCAGAAATTCGTAAAGATGATACAACATAGCTTCCTGTATTAGTTGTTCCCAAATATCTCGTTAATCACTTCCTTATCGTCGAAATGATATTTCACGCCTTTTATTTCCTGATAATCTTCGTGCCCTTTGCCAGCTACCAGAATGATGTCGCCCGGGCGCGCCAGCATACAAGCCGTTCGAATAGCTTCCTTGCGGTTGACAATCGACAACACTTTCGATTTGTATTGAGCTTCGACACCCGCTTCCATATCAGCCAAAATTTGCCCGGGCTCCTCCGAGCGCGGATTGTCCGAAGTCAGAATAACCTTATCGCTTAACCGGCATGCCTCGGCAGCCATCTCCGGACGTTTGGTTTTATCGCGGTCGCCACCAGCGCCGACAACCGTAATAACCTGCTCGTTCCCGGTCCGGATTTCAGCAATTCCTGAAAGCACATTTTTCACGGCATCGGGCGTGTGCGCGTAATCAACCACCGCATACTTTCCTTCGGGCGAACGAATAATCTCGAACCGACCGGCAACCGGGCGCAATTCGCTCATCACCCGAAGCATCTCGTCCTGACTGACGCCCAACATTTGCGTTGCGCCATAAACGGCCATCAGGTTATAGGCATTAAAAAGACCGGTAAAATGAGTCCAGACTTCGTGCCCATCGACGCTAAGCAACATCCCGTCAAAATGTTTTTCAAGTACCTTACAACGAAAATCGCCCATCGAACGCAACGTGTAGGTCAGTTTCCGGGCAGTTGTATTTTGCAGCATGACCATCCCGTTTTTATCGTCGGCATTGGTCAGTGCAAAAGCGTCCGGAGGTAACTGGTCGAAAAACTTTTTTTTGGCTTTAAGGTATTCGGCGAATGTGTGGTGATAATCCAGATGATCGTGGGTCAGATTGGTAAAGATGGCTCCATTAAACTGGATCCCGCTGATACGGTCCTGATCAACCGCGTGCGAGCTTACCTCCATGAAGCAGTACTCACAACCGGCCTCCACCATTTTTGCCATCAACTGTTGTATGGCCAGGGCATCGGGCGTGGTATGAGTCGCCGGAAATTCGTCATCGCCCACATAATATTTAATGGTAGAAATCAACCCCACTTTATACCCCAGCAGACTGAATGTTTTATACAAAAGCGTAGCTATTGTGGTTTTGCCGTTTGTCCCGGTGACCCCGACTACTTTTAAATTATCAGACGGGTTGCCATAAAAAGCAGAGGCAATAATTCCAAAATTTTTCTGGGTGTTTTCAATCCGGACAAATACCACACCATCGGGAAGTTCCGAAGGCATTTCTTCACAAACAACGGCAACCGCGCCCTGTTCAATCGCTTTGGCTATAAACTGGTGGCCGTCGGTATGCGTCCCTTTCACTGCCACAAACAAATCGCCCGGGGCAACTTTCCGGGAATCAAACTGAACTTGCCTGATCCTGACATTCAAATCGCCTTTACTTTCGTTGACCGGTATTCCCGTTAGTAGTTTTTTTAGCGTTTGCATTGTTCTTTATTTGAGCTTTTGTATTCTTCGTTTTTGTTTGATTTGCAGCATCTGGCTTTTTAGCTGTTGCTGCGGCCGGTTTCTTTGTTGTTGGCGCAGCTGTTTTTTTCCCTGCAGTTGCTGCTGGTACTTTCGTTGCAGTTGCAGGCTTTTTAGCCGTTGTAACAGGCTTCTTGGTTGTTGCAGGCTCTTTCACCGTAGTTGTTGTTTTTTTCTGTGTTGTTGACGGAGCCGCCTTTTTTGCCGGGACTGTGACCTTTTTATCGGAAGTCACATTTTTTTTCGGAGCCGGGGCAACTTGTGCCGGGGTATTTCTCAATTCCGGAGCAACATCATCCTCATCAGCTTCATCGGGCTGGACAGCTTTAACTGCTGCTTTAATTTGATCAGCCAATTGAACCGGCCCCTGAACCAGTGAATCAGCTACCGAGGCAAGCAAACGTGTGCTGTCGCCCAGTAATTCGCCAACACCTAACTCCAATACAACCGGAAAATCTTTCTGGATTGGAGCTCCTGCCGGAACCGACTGAGACATCACCCTGCCAAAGCCCTTAATTTTTACATTCATACCAGCGCTTTCCAGAGCATATACCGCATCGGATGCGCCCATTCCGGTCACATCCGGCATCATGCCCGGCATGTTCATCATTCCCGAAACTGTGACTTTGGGCCCTTCTGATTTTGCATATGCTAATGTTCCATCTTTTATTTCTGAGGATGCCTGAAGTTCAAGCTCCATGGTTTCGCGCAGAATATCGTCTTTCAACCCTGGTTTCACAGGAGGCGCCGGAATAATTGTATCCTGGCGGGGCGGAATCGGATCGAGAAAAGTCGCATAAACTTTATCGGCAATCTCACGAAAAACCGGACCAGCTACCGAACCTCCATAATATTTTCCCTTCGGCCCCACGATAACGACAATACAGGAATATTTCGGGTTATCAGCCGGGAAATATCCGCAAAACGAGGCTTGATACCTTTTTTGTCCGCCAACGCTATAGCCGGCATTATCGTATGCAATCTGAGCCGTACCAGTCTTTCCGGCCAATTTGTAATACGGACTTTTTAGCGCTTTCCCGGTTCCGTGTTCAACCACTCCTTTTAATAACTCCTGAGCGATAGTCAACGTTTTTCTCGAGCAAATCGAGGGATTAATAACCTCAACCGGAAATTTCCTGACCAGGATGCCATCCTCACGAACCTCGTCGATAAACCGGGGCTTCACCATTTTACCATTGTTGGCAATCGCATTGTAAAAGGTCAGGGTTTGCATCGGGGTCACTTTAATCTCATACCCAAAAGAGATCCAGGCCAGAGAAGGCCCCCACCAATTCTGATCGGTCGGATACTTAATCTGGGGAGTCCCCTCGCCCAGAAAGCCAAGTCCCAATGGCTTATTTAACCCAAAATTGTAGATCCGGTCAATAAAATCTTCTTTCCGATTTTCATAGTACTTGGTAATAACCTTGGCGGTTCCCACATTCGAAGATAACTCGAAGATCTTCTTCACCGATATGACGCCATGCCCGCCATGTCCGTAATCACTGTCATAAACAGTCTGTCCTTTGTATTCCCATTTGCCGACACCTGTATCAAAACGCTCGGTCGTGTCAATGTAACCATGTTCGAGGCCAACCATCAGCGAAACCAACTTGAACGTCGATCCCGGCTCACTACACCCCTGATGCCCAATTGCATAATTATAGGTCTCGCCATAGGTTCCATCTTTTTTTCGCCCCAGGTTGGCGATGGCTTTGATGTTTCCGGTTGCCACCTCCATCACAATCGCGGTACCCCATTCGGCATCACTGGTGATCATTTGCTTCATCAGCGCGGTTTGGGCATAATCCTGAAGATTTACATTCAATGTTGTAATCACATCTTTCCCGTTGACCGGATCGATCAACGGCATATTCACCCATATTCCGGAAAGGTTGCGTTTCAATGCCAGTCCATTCTGTCCGGACAAGTAATTTTCTTCCAAGCCTTCGATCCCGTTGTACCCCACATTTCCATGAACTCCGCCAAACGCTCCCTTGTTTAATACTCCGATGGTACGGCTGGCCAAATCGCCATGGGGCAATATGCGGTTGTTTTCAGCCACAACGATAAGTCCCGATCCAAATTTGCTTCGTGACATACAACGAAGTTTTTTCAACCCGGCCAACTGGGTAATATCCAGTTTATCGTTTACTAGTAAAAACCAGCGGTTCTTTTTCAGGAAAGCGGCATTTAGCCGGCTCTGAAGATCGGGTTTCGAGATTCCGAGGTAATCCGAAACCTCGTTAACCAACAGGTTGGATTCGGTATTGAATATCTCTTTAATTCTCGACGCGGCCAGATCCATCCGGATCTCGTACAATGGCAGCGAGGTTGCCAGCACCGTTCCGTCGTCGGCACAAATATTTCCGCGTTTGGCAAATATTTCGGTCGTATTGCTCCTCAGGTCTTTGGCAATCTGGCTCCAATGCGCAGTATCAACATTCTGGATCATGAAAATCTTCACGACAATAACCAGTCCAACCAAGGCAATCAAAAAATAGATGATGCCAAAGCGCATTGTTATTTCTCTCCTGATCTCCATTTATTCCTCAAGTTTTTTTACCACGATCCGTTGTGCCGGATGTTCCGGTTCCATTAATTCAAGCCCATTTTCCTGCACCCGACGAGCAACTTCCGACGGACGGTTAATGCCCATTAACTTTGCCTCGTGAGTTACAGCTTCAGCGCTTAACTGCCTGATCGAATCCTTCACCATCTCAATCTCACGAATGGTCTGCTCCGACCAATAGCGATTGGTAATCATGACCAAACTCAGAAAAACTAAAAAGAAAATAAATGGGATTTGGCGCATTACCCGATCGCTACCAAGCACACCTCCTCCCAAAACACTTTTTACGCCCGAAACCAGTAGCTTCTTTTTCCCGGGCTTGGCAGCCTCTGCCACAACAGGCTCCTGCTCCTGAGATTCAGCCGTTTTTTGCCCGACCTCTTCTGCTGCCATATTTTCCTTTCCCTCTGCCATTCTATTTCTTTTCAGCAATTCTCAACTTAGCGCTTCTTGCGCGCGGATTACGCTCGATCTCTTCCTGATCGGGGACAATCACTTTCCGGGTGATCAATTCGAAAGGCGAAACCACATTCCCGAAAAAATCTTTTTCCTGAATGCCCTCGCAATTACCAGTCTTCATAAAATTTTTCACCAGCCGGTCTTCGAGTGAATGATAGGTAATGACAACCAGCCGGCCACCCGGCTTAAGCAACTCGGCGCTCTGTTCCAAAAACTCTCTCAAGACTTCGAGTTCGTTGTTTGTTTCAATCCGGAGCGCCTGGAAAACCTGCGCCAGATACTTGCTTTCTTTGGCTTTCGGGACACACCCGGCCAATGCATCTTTAAAATCAGCGATTGTCCGAACCGATTTTCCCTGACGATAACTCACCAACTGACGGGCAACCCGTCCGGCATTATTTATCTCGCCATACTCCTGAAAAATCATGCGGAGCTGTTCTTCCGGATACGTATTTACCACCTCGGCTGCCGACAAGCCTGAATTTCGGTTCATTCGCATATCCAGGTCGGCATCAAAACGAAACGAAAAACCGCGGTCAGCCTCGTCAAAATCGTGAGAAGAAACACCCAGGTCGGCCAAAATACCGTCAACTTTTTCAACACCGTAATACCGTAAAAAATTCCGGAGATATTTAAAATTGTGGCGGGTAAAAACAAATCTGGGGTCATCGATCACATTGGCAGCCGCATCTTCATCCTGATCAAACGCATACAGACAACCATCCCTCAAACGCGACAATATTTCACGGGAATGCCCGCCCCCTCCGAATGTAACATCAACGTAATCACCGCCTTTGTCCACATTCAGCCCGTCAACGCTCTCGTTGAGCAAAACAGGTATGTGATATTCTCTTTCCACAACTATTCCCCACGTTTACAAATTTCCTGTTCAAACAAAGTCCCAAAATCACCCTGCGAATCAATATAGGCCTCATACTGAGCGGAATCCCACAATCTGATCCGCTCGCCAACACCCACAAATACCACATCTTTTTTTATCCCGACCTTATTCAAAAAATCATTCGGAATATTGATCCGGCAGCTATCCGGAACAGGGACAA
This sequence comes from Bacteroidota bacterium, assembly GCA_029265715.1. Taxonomy (GTDB): domain Bacteria; phylum Bacteroidota; class Bacteroidia; order Bacteroidales; family Prolixibacteraceae; genus Aquipluma. The sequence goes on along the minus strand of JAJUGZ010000003.1, from coordinate 58,355 downwards.
CTTTAAAATTCCGGTAGAACATATCAAGCAGGCGGCTCTGGATTCTGTCGTCGCGGTTTAGTTTGGATTTTATATCCGACAACCGTTTTTCCCATTCGGGCATCGGATAAATATTCAAGCACTTTTCATACGGATCGATCTCAACAGCCATCTGGCCATCAGGAATTTTGCCGCCCAACTGATTTTTGAAGTCGGCTGGCAAAACTACCCTTCCTTTTTCGTCGAAAGTTGCCCGTTTTTCTGATGAGAAATCCATTTTGTCAAGTGCCTATTTTCCAATCGTAAAAGTAGCAATTTCATAATTAAAATTCCACTTTAAGTCACTTTTAGTCACCCTGCGTCACTTAAATTTATCAAAAAAGCCTGTTAATTACCTGTTGAAAAAACGCCATTATAAACAGAAAAACATTCACAAAGCACTAAATCACAATCATTTGCTATAAACAGATAAAATTACCAACAACAGTTGATAACTTTAAAAAAGGCAAAAAAACCAAAACCAGATGCTTTCTTCTCTTTCACGGACAAAATCAGCTGATACAATATTTTTTCTATTTTCGGTTCGCAAAAATAATCCAATATGGAACAATCGCAAGAACCTTTTAAACCCATAAATATCCGGGAAGTATTTGCAGAGAAGAATCCAGGGCTCGCCAAAAAAATGCCCGGTTTTGTGTACCGGTTTATCAACCGGATTATGCATATTGATGAGATCAACCAAATATTGTCAGTCCACGGGAACGAACGTGGGATTGAATTTTCCGACAGTATGGTCAGCTACTTCAATGTCAGGCAAAACATTGTCGGGCTTGAGAATATTCCTCAGGGAGGCCGCTACATTTTTGCCTCAAACCATCCACTCGGAGGTTTTGATTCGATGTTGCTGATGAGCAATGTGCATAAGCGCCTCGGCGAAGTCCGGTTTCTTGTGAACGACGTACTAATGAACATTCCGCAGTTGCGGCCCATTTTTGTCCCGATTAACAAACACGGGGGACTGAGCCGCGACTTGTTGCAAACGCTTCACGACGCATATTCTTCCGATGTCCAAATCCTTATTTTCCCTTCCGGATTTGCTTCCCGGAAAATCAAAGGGGAAATCCGCGATTTCACATGGCAGAAACACTTTGTAGTTAAAGCTGTTGAATACCAGCGCGATGTAGTGCCAGTCCACATCAGCGGGCGAAATTCCAATTTTTTCTACAACCTGGCTAATTTCAGGACCCGGTTCAGGATTAAATGGAACTTGGAAATGTTCTTTCTACCCGACGAGCTGTTCAAACAAAAAAACCAAGAATTCACCCTTACGTTTGGCAAACCAATTCCCTGGCAAACATTCGATAAATCCAAAACACCCAACGAATGGGCTTCGTATGTTAAAGATATTGTTTACAGTTTGTCCGTGAAATAGCCAATCTCAATTTTAATTCCGGACAAAAGTCATCCATACGTTATTTTTTATAGTTTTGTACCCGACTAAAAATTAGCAGGCAAAAAAGGATGAAAGACATTATTGCACCTGTTCCCAGAGAGGTTTTGCTAGCCGAATTAACTCCGGATAAATTATTACGAAAAACCAACAAAGGTGCGAACGAAATATATGTAATTACACACAACGATTCGCCCAATGTGATGTTGGAGATCGGCCGGTTGAGGGAACTTACCTTTCGGGATGCCGGAGGAGGAACCGGCGAAGAAGTTGACATTGACATATACGATACCAATGCCGATCCATACAAACAGCTTATTGTATGGGATCCGGATGCACAGGAAATTTTAGGCGGATACCGGTATATCCTATGCAAAGACCTGCCAGTTGACGAAAATGGCGATGTCATCCTTGCAACATCCCCGTTTTTCAACTTTTCCGAACAATTTCTAAAAGAATACCTACCCTACACGCTTGAGCTGGGCCGTTCGTTTGTACAACCAGCCTATCAGTCGAGCAAAGCGGGGGCCAAGGCACTTTTTGCGCTCGACAATCTGTGGGACGGTCTTGGCGCCTTAACGGTTGACCATCCGGAGATTAAGTATTTCTTTGGGAAAGTCACCATGTATACACATTTTAATATCGAGGCCCGCAACCTGATCTTATTCTTTTTCTCGAAATATTTCAGGGATACCGAAAATCTTGTTACTCCCCGGAAACCACTTGATTTGCACATCGACGAAAATGAAATGAATAAGATTTTCTGTGGAGGTTCCTACAAAGAAGATTATCGGATTTTAACACAACGGGTACGGGAATACGGCGAAAATATTCCACCATTGATTAATGCCTATATGAACCTAAGCCCGTCGATGAAAACATTTGGCACAGTAATCAATGATCATTTTGGGGATGTGGAGGAAACCGGAATTATCGTAACCATTCAGGACATTTACGAAGCCAAAAAAGACAGGCACATCGAAACTTATATCCGGGGAAAAGAAGATAATGCCTGGATAATACCCGAAGCTTAAAACTATGTCTTTCTACCACGAACACGATAAATTCCATGTTGCTGTCGATGCCATCATCTTTGGGTTCGATGAAGGTGAGCGCGAACTAAAACTATTATTGCTTAAACGAAAGTTTGAACCGGCCAAAGGCGAATGGTCGCTCATGGGCGGATTTGCCAAGGAATCTGAAAGCCTTGACGATGCGGCCAAACGTATTTTGCACCAACTAACCGGGCTTGACGACGTGTACATGGAACAATTGTACACCTTTGGCGAAATCAACCGCGATCCGGGAAACCGGATTATTTCGGTCGCCTATTTTTCACTGATAAAAATCAAGGAATCGGACCTTGAACTGGTAAAAGAACACGGCGCCTCGTGGGTCCCGATATCGGCGATGCCACCCCTGATTTTTGACCACAATGAAATGGTGGCCAAAGCGCTGAAAAAGTTACAAATCAGGGCACGCACACAGCCAATCGGATTCGAACTGTTACCCGAAAAGTTCACCATTCCCCAGCTCCAAAGTTTGTACGAAGCCATCTATGGAAAAGGACTTGACAAACGAAACTTCAGAAGAAAATTGTTGGCAATGGGGCTACTTGAAAAATTAGACGAGAAGGAAAAAGAAACATCCAAAAAGGGCGCTTATTTCTACCGCTTTGACCAGGATAAATACAACGACCTGATAAAGAATGGGTTCAACTTCGAGCTTTAGCCGTTGGTTCAAAGTTCGAATATCCCGTGTCGGATGGCATATATTACCAACCCCGCCGTGTTGTTTGCGCCAGTCTTCAACAGCAGGTTTTCCCGATGTTTATCGACCGTTCGTTTGCTTAAACAAAGCTTATCGGCAATCTCCTGATTGGATAACCCAGTGCAAATGTTATACAGAATTTCCGATTCCCGTTCGGTAAGTATCGCCGCCTCTGGAGGGGCATGTCGTTTGTTTAGGTTCTTTACGATTTGCATCATGATCTCTTTCGAAAAATAGCTTTTCCCTTGCGAGACCTCTTCGATGGCCTGCAAGACCTCGTCGAACCCGGAATTTTTCAGCAAAAAACCTTTCGCCCCGGCATTGATCATCCGGGAATAATAACCTTCATCAGAATACATGGTCAGGGCAACCACGTTGAGCCCGGGATATCTGCGTATGGCTTCTGTAGTTGCTTTTATCCCATCTATCACCGGCATCTCAATATCCATAAAAACCACATCAGGGATGACCGTTTCGAGCGCCTTTAAAAATTCGCCTCCATTTGAAGCTTCATAAACTTCGCCGACTGCCGGAATTGCCGACAATAAAAACTTCAGCCCTTCGCGAAAAAGCTGATGATCGTCGACCAAAAACAACGTTAACTTCTTCATTTTGCCATAACTCTGATTTTTACCTGCATTCCTTTGCCTACCGCGCTTTTCAACTCGAACTGCCCATTCAACGACCGGATCCGGGTCGAGATGTTCGCCAGGCCCGTACCTCCTTCTTTTATTTCATCCGGATTAAACCCAACCCCATTATCCGAAAAAAACAGCTCAAGATAGCCATTCTTTTGATCCAGGATAAGCCTTACTTCGCTGGCCAAGGCGTGCTTCAACGTATTAACCAGCAACTCGCAAGCCGCACGATACAACACAATTTCCGTGGTGTGTTGATAGCGAGAATGTTTCAGAGACGAATCAAATATCAGATGAAAATGATCAGGCAGAACAAGATTCTCAAGAAACGTCCGGATTGCCTTTTCGAGCCCAAAATTCTTTAAGATATGAGGACTCAAATTGTCGGATATTTCTTTCAGCACGGTAATCGATTCATCGATCATCTGATCAGTTTTCTCAATTATCTTCTGCTGAACCGGGTCGAGCGGTATGTTCCGGATTACACTGACCGACATTTTCACCGAAGCCAGCAATGGGCCCAGCCCGTCGTGCAACTCGCGGGCAAAACTCTGTCGTGCTTTTTCTTCTCCTTCAACCATCGCAGTCAAAACCCGAACTTCGTTTTCCTGTTTCATTTTGTCGAGTTTTTCCTGAAAACTAAAAATCCGGCGGATATAAATTAACCCGGCAAAGAGCAGTACCGATATCAAAACCGCATTCCAGCTGTTAAATGCCCGCTGGTCTTCGAAATTCCACAGGCCATAGAAACTAAAAACTTCGAAAAGACGCCGGAAAGCCATCAGAATAAACCCGATAGAAATCAAAATCCAGGAAATCCGGAAATGAGTGCGTTTCAACAAGCCGGTTGCTACTATAGCGGCAGCCACCTGGACCAAGGCCGAGATTAAAAGTGCAATTTGTGTAATCATTTTTACCAGGCAACAGATATTCCTGCCTCAGACAAAGCAGGCTTGATTATTCCGGACAATCATCGCCCAGGTTTAGTAACTCAACTTTTCTGAAATCTGTTGGAAAACTCTCGGCCTGCAAAGCAATATAACCATTGCGCAATAGCTTGTTACCATCGGGGGGCAAAAGTTTTTGATAAGAAGCATCCCGCTCGTCAAGCTGAGGCTTATTGTATTCGAGAACAATTTTGCCGTCAATAATGTGACGGATAACCGAATCGCCGTGCACCTCGATCTCGGCTGTCACCCATTGGTCGCCATAGTAGGTTTTTGATTTTGAGAGGGTGCAATGATCGGTGATTAATTTTCCATTCATTTCAATATTAGTCCCCGGCGTGCAAACGTTCATGGTCGGGCGCTCTTCGTTCCCGATCCCACCCAGCAACTGCACTTCAACCGATACCGGGAAGTCTTGGTTCAGCTCCATGCTTTCAGGTGACTGGCTATGAATCATGACCCCATTGTTGCGGATCGCCCATTGTGGCCCACCGGGACATTGTTCTCCGACAAAGCGGTATTCGACCCTCAACCGATAATGTGAATAAGGCGTTTTGAAGAAAATATGCCCATAATGTCCATCCAAACTGTCGTACTGATCATACCTGACTTTCAGCAAGCTGTCTTCGACCCTGAACGTATTTTTATAATTCTCACCTACCGGGAACCCGGATATTTTAACGGTCCAATCAGCTAAATCCTTGCCGTTAAAAAGCTGGACCCAGCCTTCGTTTTTCACTTTTTTCGGTCCGCAAGAATACAAGAGAAAAATTACGAAATACCCCAGAGTCAGAGTACGGATGATTCGCTTCATGTTTCAGTCGATTTAGTTTATAATAGATATAGCAAGATAGAAATTATTCCGAAGATATCCGTTCTACAAAAACAGCAAAAAACAACACACCAATACACTAATAAACAAGGTTTTGCATACAAATCAACCATTTGGTTAAAATTTTTAGTTAAAAATTTTGGGAAATAAAAATACACACCATACCTTTGACCATGTACTTTAACCATTTGGTTAAACCAAAAAATAAAAATAAAAATGAATCAGAAAAGCGATAAAACGGAAGAAAAAATCCTGGAAGCAGCCAAATCGGTATTCTTAAAGAAAGGGATGGAAGGTGCCCGCATGCAGGAAATTGCCGATGAAGCAGGCATCAACAAAGCATTGGTTCACTATTATTTCCGGAGCAAGGAAAAACTTTTTACAGCCATTTTTACAAATGTTATAACTTATGCATTCCCAAAAATTTCAAAGATTTTACTCTCCGACTCCGACATTATTACGAAAATCGAACAAGTTATCGACGCCTATATCGGTGTCTTGCTAAAACATTCATACATCCCGGGTTTCCTGATGAAAGAACTAAACCGCGACCCATCGGGATTATTTAAAATCATTGCCAAATACGGCTTTAACCCGGAACCGGTAATCGGGGCCATTCAGAAAGAAATGGACGAAGGCCGGATCATACAAATGGACCCCCGCCATTTGATTGTCAACATCATTTCCATGTGCGTATTCCCTTTTGCAGCCCGCCCAATTGTTCAATATGTCGGATTCAGGGATGATCCTGTCGCAACCCAGCATTTTTTAGAAGAGCGCGCAGAAGTACTGAAAAAATTTATCGTTAATGCCATCGTCATAAAACAAAAAGAATGAAGCCAATTAAACAAATTGTACTCTTGTTCCTGCTGCCAGTCCAGTCCATGCTGGCACAGGAACCTGTCACACTCGATCAATGCCAGCAATGGGCCCGCGAGAACCATCCGGTTTTACAACAGAAAGGCTTATACCAACAAATAGCTGAGCTAAAAAAAGTAAACGATGCAACAGCCTATCTGCCACAGGTAAACCTGAACGGACAGGCCACCTACCAGTCTGACGTAACCAAAATCGGACTCTCTCTGCCCAATGTGAATATTAAACCGGTTGATAAAGACCAGTACAAATTCTATTTCGACCTGAAACAGATGATTTGGGACGGCGGAGTTTCGCAGGCCAAAGCGCTGGTCGACCAAGCGGAGAATGAAAGCAACCAGCAACAGGTCGATGTCGATCTGTATCAAATAAAAGACCGCATCAACCAGTTCTTTTTTACCTCGTTCCTGATTCAGGAAAACCTGAAAATATTAGAAAAGAAAACAGAAACATTGTCGGAACGCCGTAAGCTGCTCGAATCCGGAGTAAAAAACGGAATGGTTATCGAGGCCGAGTTAGACCAACTCATTGCCGAACAATTAAAAACCGGACAAGACATGCTCGACCTGGAAACCAACCGCCAAACGGTTTTAGCAGCTATGGCGATCCTGACAGGCAAAACCATGCAAACATTCGAGAATCTTCAATTGACTGAAAGTTTGCTTTCGGTTGACACGCCCACTGATCGCCCGGAACTGAAACTCTTCGAACGCCAAAACGAGCAGCTATCAGTCTCATCAGACCTGCTGCGCAAACAACGCAACCCAAAACTCTACGGATTTGGCCAGGCGGGCTATGGAAGACCCGGACTGAACATGCTGAACACAAAATTCGACACTTACTATTTGGTTGGGCTGGGTTTTAGCTGGAACGTGTTCGACTGGAAAAACGTGAAACGCCAACAGGAACAACTTCGCCTCCAGCAACAACTGATCGATACCCGCCGGCAGGATTTTGTCCGCAACATTGATGTCGCCACCGATCAGCAAAAGCGGCAAATCGAGCTGTTAGAGCAAACACTGAAACGCGACCGGGAATTGATTGCCGTGCGCGAACGCATAACCCGCAGTTCGTCGTCGAAGCTGGAAAACGGCGCCATCACCACTGCCGACTACATCCAGGATTTGAATGCCGAAATTACCGCCCGGCTAACATTCGAAACGCATAAAATCAAACTGGAAGAAGCAAAAGTAAATTTCCGAACCATTAAGGGGAATCAATAAACAGCAGAGAGGAACGAGCCGTGAGTTGCAGGTTATGAAAACAAAACCTCAATATTCAAACTTAACGTTTTGAAACCAGACTTACACAAAATGCTGATCTATAAAAAAGAGAACATGTCCAATCGGTATAATAAAAAATAAAAAAACAGATGAAATAGCCATAAAAGCAGAAGCTTATACCAACCGAAAATGCACAAATGGCTATTCCATACGACAATTAAAAAACAAATTATTCACGTATGAAAATAAAATATTTACTCGGACTCTCAGTGGCTTTACTGGCTGCCTGCTCCGGCAACAACAACCGCTCAGATGCCTACGGAACATTCGAAGCCGACGAAACAATTGTTTCGGCTGAAGCAAACGGAAAACTATTAGAAATCACTGCAACCGAAGGCCAAAAATTAATGGCCGGCGAATCAATCGGGCTGGTCGACACGGTCCAGCTAAGTCTCCAACTGGCACAACTTCGCGCCCAACGCGAAGCTGTTCTGAGCAAAAAAGCCAACGTCTCGGCCCAAATCGACGTTGTTAAAGAACAACTAAAAACGTTGGGTGCGACTCATGCCCGCATCGAAAAAATGTTTGCCGACAAAGCTGCAACCCAACAACAAATGGACGACATCGACGGACAAGTCCGTGTTGCCAAACGTCAGATTGAAAGCCTGAACACGCAATTTACCCTGATTGGCCGCGAAGCGGATGTTACAAGCGCCCAGATTGCTGTTACCGAAAACCAATTGGCCAAATGTCGCATCAGCAGCCCGATTAACGGGACAGTGCTTGAAAAATATGTGGAAACCGGCGAAATGATGACAGTCGGGAAACCGGTTGTCAAACTGGCCGATCTTTCCAACCTCAATCTTCGGGTTTATGTGAGCGGGGCCCAGTTGCCTTCCATTCGCGAAGGACAGCAGGTTGAGGTACTGACCGATCAGGACAAAACAACAAACCAAAAGCTGTCGGGAGTAATAACCTGGATTTCTCCGGAGGCCGAATTCACCCCAAAAATCATCCAAACCAAGGAAGAACGCGTGAAACTGGTGTATGCCGTAAAAGTGAAAGTGGCCAACGACGGCCGCCTGAAAATAGGCATGCCGGGCGAAGTGAACTTCTAAGCCTCTCCTCTCTTTCCCGGAGGGAAGGACTTTGACGAACACAAAAACTGAAGCAGGAATGAAAACGACCAATAAACAAGAGCACTCAGTTACCTCTTATCCGGATGGAAAACAGGAAGCGATAACTGTTCAACATGTCACCAAACGATACAATGATGTTCTGGCCATAACCGATGTATCGTTCTCGGTTGGGAAAGGCGAACTATTTGGGCTGATTGGCCCCGATGGCGCAGGCAAAACAACCCTGATGCGCATCCTGATGACCTTGCTGCTTCCGACCGAAGGCGAGGCATACCTGGCCGGGCTCGATGTCCGGAAAGAATACAAGAAAATCCGGCATTTGGTGGGTTATATGCCCGGGCGATTCTCGCTGTACCAAGACCTATCAGTTGAAGAAAACCTTGAATTTTTTGCCACTGTTTTCGGGACAACCATTCAGGAAAACTACGATTTGATCAGGGACATTTACGTACAGATCGAACCTTTCAAAAAACGGCTGGCCGGTAAACTTTCCGGAGGGATGAAACAGAAACTGGCCTTGTCGTGCGCCCTGATCCATAAACCGGAAATACTGGTGCTCGACGAACCAACCACCGGCGTGGACGCCGTTTCGCGCAAAGAGTTTTGGGATATGCTGAAACGCCTGCAAAAACAAGGAATTACGATCCTGGTTTCAACGCCCTACATGGACGAGGCCGGCCTGTGCGACCGTGTTGCCCTGATGCAAAAAGGACAAATCATGACCATTGATACTCCGCCCCGGATTGTTGAGAACTACCAGCGAAACCTGCTGGCTGCCCGCTCGACCGACATGCACCGGCTGATCAACGACATCCGGAATTGGGATAAAACCGACACCGCTTATGCCTTCGGACAATTTGTCCACGTGACCACCAGCGATGACAACCTGGAAGCTGTAGAATTGGAACGTTACCTGCTAAGCCAAAACCACACACAACTTCAGGTATTCGAAATTAGCCCGGGCATCGAGGATGTGTTTATGGACTTAATGACGTCATGAGTTTTTTTAACCACAGAGTCCACAAAGTATAATTACAATGAATCAGCAAATTCCAGTTATAACAGTTCGGAACTTAGTCAAAAAATTCGGTTCGTTTGTGGCCAACGACCACCTGAATTTCGAAGTTTACAAGGGCGAAATTTTCGGGTTCCTGGGAGCCAACGGAGCCGGAAAAACAACCGCCATGCGCATTCTTTGCGGATTATTGGCTCCAACATCCGGAGAACTGACGGTTGGGGGCTACGATGTTTACACCCAAACCGAACTAATCAAAAAAAATATCGGCTACATGAGCCAGAAATTTTCGCTTTACGAAGATCTGACAATTTCTGAAAACATCCGCTTTTACACCGGAATATACGGAATACGCCGCAACGAGCGGTTGAAACGCGAAGCCGACATGCTGAAAAAGCTAAACCTGGAAAACGAACGAAACAAACTGATTGCCTCATTGCCATTGGGATGGAAACAAAAACTGGCTTTTTCGGTCGCCCTGTTCCACAATCCGCAAATTGTTTTTTTGGATGAACCGACCGGGGGTGTCGACCCGATAACCCGCCGCCAGTTTTGGGACCACATTTACGAAGCTGCGGCCGAAGGGAAAACCATCTTCGTGACCACGCACTACATGGACGAAGCCGAGTACTGCGACCGCGTTTCCATCATGGTCGATGGCCGCATCGATGCCCTCGACACTCCCGAGAACCTAAAAAAACAATTTAACGCCGCCAATATGGAGCAGGTGTTCCTGAAACTGGCCCGTGGTGCGAAGAACACGGAATAAGTAGCGAGTAGTGAACACAAAATATTATCAATATGAAATAGCCAGAAGAACCATAGTTCATACAAACCGAAAATGTACACAAACACCAACAGATAATGAAAATAATAACCGGATCATGGCTATTCCATCTGACAACTTAAAAACAAATTATTTACGGATGAATAATTTCAAAGAATTGAAAGTTTGGCAAAGGGCCATTGAATTAGTGATCTTGATATACAAAATCACTCAGACCTTTCCAACGGAAGAAGGCTACGGACTGACATCACAAATCCGAAGAGCTGCGTCTTCTATTCCTTCAAATATTGCCGAAGGTGCTGGAAGAATGAGCCCGGAAGACTTCATCCACTTTTTAAATATTGCCAAGGGTTCTTCGTTTGAACTCGAGACTCAACTCATCATCGCACACGAACTAAACTACGTAAGCCAACCCGATTTCGAATCATTGACTCAGAAATTGGATGAAATACAAAAAATGATAAGCGGTCTTCAACGATCAATAAACAACAAATAGCGAACAACCGAACGCGAGCCCATTTTACTCGTTACTCGCTACTCATGATTAAACTATGAAACGCTTCTACGGATTTGTCATCAAAGAATTTTACCACATCTTTCGCGATGTGCGTACCATGGTGATCCTGTTCGGGATCCCGATCATCCAGCTGTTGCTGTTCGGTACCGTCATCACAAACGAAATTAAAGATGCCCGCATTGCCATCCTCGACCAAAGCAAGGACGAGGCAACACGCGAAATCACGCAAAAAATCCTGTCATCAGGTTATTTCCGGCTCGACCAAAACCTGGAAAGCACAGCCGAAGTAGAAGGTATTTTCCGCAAAGGGCATGTAAAAGAAGTCATCGTCTTCGGACAAAACTTCGGCGAAAAACTGGTCCGTGAAGGCAGGGCCGATGTCCAGATAATTGCCGACGCTTCCGATCCGAACATCGGGAAACTGCTATCGGGATATACCGCCGGGATCATCAACGACTACATTACCAAAGACATGAAGCCGGTGACTATGCCCATGCAGATCGATACCGAAGTGCGCATGTTTTACAACGAAAGCCTGAAAAGCGTGTACATGTTCGTGCCCGGCATTATGGCCATGATCCTGATGCTGATCTCAGCCATGATGACTTCCATCTCGATCACCCGCGAAAAGGAGCTGGGAACCATGGAAATCCTGCTGGTATCGCCGCTCCGCCCAACACAGATCATCTTGGGGAAAGTGACCCCTTACCTATTCTTGTCGATCATTAATGCCATTGTCATTGTACTGATCGGGCACCTGGTATTTCTGGTCCCCATCAAAGGCAGCGTGATTTTCCTGATGGCAGAAACCATCCTGTTTATCCTGATGGCGCTTTGCCTGGGAATTTTAATCTCGACAGCGGCCAAAACGCAAATGACAGCCATGTTTATTTCGATGATTGCCCTGATGTTGCCAACCATGCTGCTTTCAGGCTTTATTTTCCCGATCGAAAATATGCCCAAAGCCTTGCAGGTTCTCAGTTCGATCATGCCCCCCCGATGGTTTATCATCATCATTAAAAACATCATGCTGAAAGGCACCGGCATCCTGTATGTCTGGAAAGAAACCCTGATTATCGCCGGAATGGCCACGCTGTTCACCACCATTGCCGTCAAAAAGTTCAAAACCAGACTGGAATAGCTGACATTGCAATATTTTGTCACAGTATAAAAAAACACATAGACACAGTAGATCACAATAGACTTTTTGAAACAACAATGACAACAAATCTAACTGAGACAATAAAGACAACAGCAAATTGAAATATCCAATATAAAATTTCAAGAAACAGACTCGATGCAAACCACGTTACCCGTAACACGTATCTTGTAACTTCAAACGATTATCCGATGAGAACAATCCTCTATATCCTGCAAAAAGAGTTTATCCAGGTTTTCCGGAACCGGACCATGCTGCCGATGATTTTTTTCATCCCGATTCTACAGATGCTGATCCTGGTTTTTGCGGCAACCAACGACCTGAAAAACGTCAACATTTACATTGTCGACAACGACCTGTCGTCGGCATCGCGCAAACTGACCGATAAGTTTCAGGCCTCGCCGTTCTTTCGGATTACACAAACCGGTTTTTCTCCGGATGACGCCGAAGACGCCCTGAAACGCGAAAAAGTGGATATGGTTATTTCCATTCCGGAAAAATTTGAAGCCGACCTTCGCCGTGACGACGAAGCCCAAATACAACTCATAATCAATGCCATCAACCAAAGCAAGGCGGAGCTGATTTATAACTACGCCAACAACATCCTGCAGGGCTACAACAAAAACCTGATTGCCGAATGGAAAGGCCTCCCGGAGTTTAACCCGCCGAAACAAATCAAGGTGCAACCAAGTTTCTGGTTCAACTCTGAACTGGATTACAAATGGTACATGGCGCCCGGTATCCTGGCAATCCTGGTAACCATTATCGGCATGTTTTTGTCGGGGATGAACTTAGTGCGCGAAAAAGAGCTCGGCACCATCGAGCAACTCAACGTGACACCCATTAAAAAATATCAATTTATTGTCGGCAAACTCATCCCCTTCGTGTTTATTGCCTTGTTCGACCTGGCCTTCGGGCTAACGATTGCCCGCCTGGCCTTCGACTTGCCCATTGTAGGAAGCCTTCCTCTGTTATTCGGTTTTGCCACACTTTACTTAGTTGGCGCACTCGGACTCGGACTTTTCATCTCGACCCTGGCCGACACCCAGCAGCAGGTCATGTTTGTCAGCTTCTTTTTTATGATGGTATTTATCCTGATGGGTGGCATTTTCACCCCGGTCGAAAATATGCCAACCTGGGCGCAGTACCTCGACCGCCTGAACCCGATCTATTATTTTATGCGCATTATGCGGAATGTGGTTTTAAAAGGCTCCGGATTTACCGACCTGACCACCGAGTTTGCCTCGCTGATCGTTATCGGGATCACATTTCTCAGCCTGGCTATTTGGCGATATCGTAAAACAACGTGAACAAGGAACGTATTTCATCCACCTCGAGGCTGTCTCGAAGTCAGCCGGTTTGTCACTGTAAAGGCGGCACAACCGAATCAATCTGGGGAATTACATACATCCTCGGCTTCATGGCATCAGACTCAGGATATCGCACTTTATAGACGGTCACTTCGCCGTAACGCACCCTTGCCGATATAACGCAAATCGATTGGCGGTCAACCGTTCTTTTTATATTTTTGGCCACAAATCTGATAACTATGCAAAAAATACATAACCTTCTGACTATCCTGACCTTGATCGTTCTGCTTATACCGGCCTCTTATGCCCAGGGCCCCAAGACGCCCGAAGTTCCCAAACTGATCGTAGTTATTTCGGTCGACCAGATGAGGCCCGACTACCTAGACCGTTACCGGGAAAAGTTTCAGGATGGCGGGTTCAGAAGGTTGGTTCAGGAAGGCGCGGTTTGCGAAAACACCCGGCTCGACCTGCACATCCAGAAAACCACAACCGGCACGGCTACCCTTTTCACCGGCACCCACCCCGCCATTCACGGCATCGTAAACGACAGTTGGTACGACCAACTCCGCAAAAAAGAGGTGAACTGTCTAGCCGATCCGTTCTACATTACCGTAGGCAGCGACTCGCACGAGGGCGAATGCTCGGCGGCCAAACTGCTCAGCCCGACCATCGGCGACATCCTGAAAATCAGCACCCGCAACCAATCGAAAGTATTCAGCGTGGCCCTGAATGCCAACAGTGCCATTTTTTCGGCCGGTCATGCCGCCAACGGGGCCTATTGGTTCGACACAACCAACGGCAACATGATTTCCAGTTCTTACTACCTCGATATATTTCCGGAGTGGGTGCGCCAGTTCAACGAAAAGCACTTTGCCGATTTTTACACGCAGCGCGACTGGACAACCATCCTGCCCCTGTCGACTTATAAGGAAAGCCTCGAAGACGACTATGTACTCGAAAAGGGCTATTACGATAAATGGAACACCTTCCCGTATAACCTGAAAAAGCTGAAATCACGCGCAGAAAGTTACAAATTCCTGAAAACAACGCCGTTTGGGAACACCCTGGTCAAAGATTTTGCGCTGAACCTGATTGTTTCGGAAAAGCTGGGAATGGATGACTACCCGGACCTGCTGACTGTGACCTTCACGTCGATGGACTACGAAAACAACTCGTTTGGACCGGCTTCGGTCGAAATGGAAGATACCTACCTCCGGATGGACCAGGAGATTGCCCAGATAATGAATTTTCTGGACAAAAACTTCGGAAAAAACAACACGCTGGTGGTGTTAACATCAACCTGCTCGTCGATTTACCCATCGGAATACCTGAAAGAAGAGTTTAACATGCCTGTAGGCCAGTTTTCGCCGGAAAGCGCCGTGGCGCTGCTCAAATCGTACCTGAACGTAACTTACGGGCCGGGCGATTACATCGAGCATGTTTCCGACCAGCAACTGTATTTCAACCGCGAACTGTTGCAGAAAAATAAGATCGACCTGAACGACATCCTGACCAAAACGGCCACGTTCATCAACCAGTTTGAAGGCGTCCGGGTAGCGCTTCCGGCCACCGATTTTATTAAAGGCGACTTTACCAATGGACAACTGTCCAGCATCTCGAACTCGTACAACCTGAAACGCTCGGGCGATGTGCTGTACCAGCTCGAAGACGGCTGGCAGCCGGTGTACAAGTACCAGCGCACCATCTATAACGACAACTCGCACATTCCGCTCATTTTTCATGGCAACGCGGTCAGAAAAGGGAATATCCGCCGCCGTACCGAAGGCATTGATCTGGTCCCGACCCTGTTCGAAATACTGCGCATCCCAGTCCCGGATTATTGCCAAGGGAAAATACTGGAAGAGGTTTTGTGGTAAGAAAAGCGAATTTACTTCAACAGACCAGAGAGCTTTCGTTCAACAAGTTCGCCGATTTGTTTTGCGATTTCTTTGTGTTCCAGCGTTTCGTCTCCGGAAGGGATGTACATATATCTCCCGGGTAGCGGGATGTCAACGCCAAAATCGCTTAAATTTTTAGCGGCTGTTTAAATTTCTTTTAGGAATTAAACTCACCCCGTCGCATCTACGATGCTCCCGCCCCTCTCTACATGTAGAGAGGGGAAAAGTCCGATTTATCGGGCTTGCCCCTTCTGTCGAACAGTCAATCCCGGACCACGGATTATTCCTCCGCAATATTTAAAATCATTTTACCTGTATGTTTTTAGGTTATTGATATTCTTTGTTTGAAAATAAGATCGTAACTTGGGTAACTCATTGCCCCTATGTCCGAAAGCATCGGGCAATACAAACACTGCACAACGCAACGATTTTACATTTTGCAGCATCTATATATCAATCGTGGTCCAGCGAAAAAGGGAAAACAGAAGGGGCATATCGTGCCCAAAGCAATTTGTTAAACCTTTAAAACCCAAATGCGATGAAACACCCGCCGCCCAAACCTGCTGCTTGTCGGGCAAACTGCCCTGAAGAGTTAACCTTGTCTGTCAAACCTAAAAAAACAAAAAATGAGAACTATCGTTTTAAAAATCAGTTGTCTTATTCTGCTCCTGAGTTTAATGGGGGCAGGGTGTGAGAAAGAGGAAGAACTCCTTTGGGAGATTTCTCCAACCAATAAAAGTACAGTAATCCAGAAAGAAGTGGATGGCATAGAATTTAAGTTTTGTCTCTTAAATGAAGAAGGTGTGCCTACCACCGTTTTACAAGAAGGTGAGAATTTTTCTTTCTACTTTTCAGTTACCAATAATAGCAATGAGAATTTTTATTTCTATCCTGGATATGCTTATTCTGAAGAGAATGATTTCTGTAAGGTTTATCGTTTATTACAAATCGATGAAGGGAAACCATTTATTTTCAAAGGAACAGATTTAATCGGGACCGGTGCCTATCCATTTGAGATAGGGGAGTCATATATTTTTGAACAACCATGGATAGATAACAGAGTTTCTTCCTGGCGCTGGAAATATGGCTATTATGAAAGCGCTAATCAAAAACCTTTACCAATTGGAGACTACTTTACAGGGTTTCAATACCATTTTCAATTTGAACGCTCAGGTGATCGTCCCTCTCTTTCGACTGGGACTCTAAAATTTAGAATCCAATTTAAAATCCAATAACATGAAACAATCAATCATAACCCTAATTATTATGTCTGTTATATCGACAACGAAGGGACAAGTAGAAACAAGATTTTACCCAAATAAAAATGCTTTAGAGCAAGTTAAGACTACCCGGGAACATCCCAAGGCAAATAAAATAAAGACTTTCCCCTCGTTTGATGCTCAGAAATTTATTAATGAAGACAAGCTAAACGAAAAGGTGGATATCCCTTTTCGTTTCGGGAAAGGGTTTGATACCCATATCACGCTATCTGATGGAGAATGGGTTAATATCGAAGGAGGACGTCTCTGGGCAATGGAGTTCCAATCAAAAGGAGCCTACTCTATCAATTTTGTTTTCAATCAATTTTACTTACCAGATGGTGCGGAATTGTATATATCCAACGTGTCTGGGACAATATTATACGGGCCAGTAACATCAAAACAAAATACGAAAAACGGTTATTTTCTGACCGATCTTATTCAAGGAGATATTGTAACCATATTCCTGTTCGAACCAAAAGACAAGATTGGAGAATCGCGCTTGACCATACAACGGGTAGTACATGCCTATAAAAATTTGGGACCAATGTCATACGGGAACCTGGGAGGTTCCGAAAGTTGTAACAATGATATTGCCTGCTTTCCTGTCTGGGACGAAGAATCAGATGCAGTGGCTTTGGTTTTGCTCTCCGGAGGAGAGGAATTGTGTAGTGGATCATTACTGATGACAGCAGGCCAGACTTTTGAACCTTACTTTTTGTCTGCATTTCATTGCATTGATACCTCAAATGATGGAAATTTATCTTCCGCGGAGATATCTAATGCAGAGAATTGGATGTTCAAGTTTCAATACAAAATGATATCATGTGGTGGAAGTGTAGCAACCACAGGAATTACCTATAATGGAGCTCAATTTAGAGCCGCTTGGAATACTTCTGATTTTGCGTTGATGGAAATGGATGATTCTCCTCTAGGAGATGAACGTTTTGCTTGGCTGGGATGGGATAGAAGTGGAACAGCTCCAACTTCAGGAACAGGAATTCACCATCCATCAGGAGATGTAATGAAAATTTCTTTTGATAATGACGCAATTCCAGAAACCGTTCAAGGTTCGACTTCTGGGGGAATAAATCATTGGTATGTTGACATCGATGATGGAACTTTAGAACATGGATCTTCCGGTTCTCCTTTGTTTAATCAGGATGATCGGGTTGTCGGACAACTCCATTCTGGTTATCCAGGTTGTCATTCTTCAAATCAATTTTGGTACGGATGCTTCCATCGATCATGGACAGGGGGTGGCACGAATACAACCCGGTTGAGTAACTGGCTTGACCCATGCAGCTCCGGAACAATAACAACAAATACTACAAGAAGTCCTTTAATTTCCGGCCCCACCTTGGTCTGTACTTCCGGAGCCTCATACTCAATTACCAATTTACCGCCCGGGGCAACCATTACCTGGACCCAGAGCGCGAACCTATCGAGAAGTTCGGCCCAAGGCTCTAACCCCTGTACATTTACAGCAACCAGCTCCGGAACAGGGTGGATCGGGGCAACCATAACTAATGGGTGCGGGGAAGTTACGCTTCCTCGTCGTGATGTTTACACCAGCGAACTTCCGGCTCCGGTCCTTTCAGGAAATTATGTCGTAAAATGCGGCTATCAATTAACTTACCGGGTCGATGATACCAATGCGATGAATGGCGATTCTTTTTATTGGGATTCAGATATCCTTTCCATTAGTAATGAGACCAGCCCAACATGTACTGTCTGGGGAGATTTTGATGGCTCTGGCTATATATCATGCACAGTTACCGCTTGTGGCATCAAAAAAACAACAACAAGGAATATTAATGTGATCATGTGCGATTATCTGATGATCTCACCAAACCCAAGCACCAATGTAACAACCATATCCGTTGAACCGTCGGAAGAAGACATTCCTGATGAGACTACCTCATGGGATTTGGAGGTTTACGACCAAAGCCAGGCGCTAAAAGCAAAGAAAGAAAAAATAATGAGCAGGAGCACATGCCTGAATACCTCGGGCTGGAAAGAAGGCATTTATATCGTCCGCGCATTATACAACGGCGAAATTCTGACAGGCAAATTAGTGGTTAAACCATAAAGTTGATGCAAATAGCCCACGGTTACGTTCTTGCCCCTATGCCCCGGAAGCATCGGGGCAAGGACGTTTCTCGTTGCCATTTCCTGCTGAATTTAAAAACTCCATTTCAGCCGTCCAAAAACGACCTGGCCGATATCGCCAAACTCGGCGCCGCTGCTTCCGAAAAACAACTGCCCTGCAAGCATCAGCTCCAGATTGTTTTGAAGCGAATAAACCAGCGACGGCCCGGCATAAAACGAGCCGTCTGACGGATTGACGATACCCGAAAAACTTCCGGAAAGAAGCGGGGTAATCGGCTTCGAAACCTGACCAAACAACGAATAGCGCGCGAACGACAACTGCTTGGCCGACATATCCGGGTTAAACAGCAGGTTCATCCCACCCGCCTTGCCGGTAGTCCCGTTGCTGCTGTACAAAACGCTGCCGTGGATATACCAGCCATTCCGGAACGTGTAATCGCCCGAAACCGAAGCCACAGTTGCCGGAACCGGATTGGCCACCCCTTTTCGGGGCATGAAACGCGTAATTTCACCCCGAAAACCGGCGCCGCGAATGTCGCCGGCCCAACCGCCACCGGCAATCAGGTCGGGGCCAACCCAACCGCCTATGAACTGGAAATCGTAACCCCGACACGAAAAACGGTACAATCCGGCCACGGCAGTCTGGTCGGCATCGTTGCCTGCTTTGTAAACCAGCTCGCCCGAAGAAGTTGTTCCGGTATAATACTGCACCCGAACGGCATCACTCCCCGGACGCTCTTCGTAATCGAAGTCGAAATACGAAAAACTGTTGAACACATCGTTGGGGTTCCAAACCAGGTTCACGCCCCAGTTGATGCGCTGCCGCCCAACGCGGAACTGCCATTTCCCGGCAGTATAATCGAGGTAAGCCCGATCGATCATCGAATGCAAAAACCACTTATCGTTCTGAGCGGTCATCCACGACAAATCGAAAAACCCATTATCAACATCAACCATCGAAGCATATTCCGGGAATTTGCTGACCAGGTTGCCGAAAATTAGCCTGTTCCGCATCTCAACAACAGCGACGAATTTGGAAGTTGCATCCCACCGGAAATTTAACCGGTTGTGCACCACATTGGTCGAAAGAAACTCAGAATCCACTCCGGGAATATCCATCTCCGGATGATAAAACATGTACAAATCTTTTACATAGCCGTTCAGTGTTACTGTTTGTTGTGCCTTTATCAGGAGTGGCAACAGAACAATAAACAGGAATATAAAAGGCTTCATTTGGCAGCTTCGGTAAAATCGTCGACAAAAATGATGGTGCAGAAATTTTTGTAGGTCGGGTGTGTATCGGCAGCCACACCAACTTTTACCATTTCCGGGTCAAGCACATTTCCGCGGTGACTGCGATCGTCCACGCCATCATCAATCAGCAACGAAATAACTAATTGGCGGGCATTGTCATTCCCATACGAGATGTTCTCGGCCAGTTTCGATTTCCATTCGCCAAACCGGTTCACCCGCGTATTCACGGTCCAGCCGCTTTTGGTGATATGCCCCAGGCCGCCATACAATTTCTGGTCGTTGACTAACAGTTTGGCAGCGCCAGACAATCCTTTTGACGGTTGCAACGCCGGAACCGGAGGTGCTTCTCTTAAGGCTTTGATGCAATTGTCGAGGGCAACAACACCTTCGTTGGTCATCACCGGGGTTTTGCCCGGATAGGTGTATTTCAGCCCCTCGAAAGCCTGGTGCAACGGCTCGAGATACTGGGCTGCATAACCGGCCGGATCACTCCTTACTTTATTGAGTTCGAAAATCACTTCTTTTTCAAACTTAGTCAGGTAAACAACATCTTTGGCTGTATTTAATTCTTCCGGCCAGGGTTCTCCGGAAACGGTTGCCGGATGATTTCCCGGGGCTATCAGGAGCCAGCCAAGGAAAAAAATTGTCTGGAATAGTGTTGTCATATCGTATGGTTTTTACGGATATCGCGAATTATTTTGCCGTCTTCGAGCGTAATCACGCGGCGCGCCTTGTTCACAACACGCTGATCGTGCGTCGAAAAGATAAATGTAACATTTTCTTTTCGGTTCAGCTCTTCCATGAGTTCGAGCAGGTTTTCAGTCGATTTCGAGTCGAGGTTGGCCGTTGGCTCATCGGCCAGCACGAATTTGGGTTTCGAGGCCAACGCACGGGCAACGGCCACCCGTTGTTGCTGCCCTCCGCTTAGTTTGGCCGGACGGCTGTTTTCACGGCCTTTCAAACCAACAGCTTCCAGCAGTTCCATCGTTCGTGCCTCCCGGTCTTTCTTCGAAACGCCCTGCAGTTCCATGATGAATTCGACGTTTTCTTTGGCCGTCAGAACCGGGATCAGGTTATAGGCCTGAAAAACAAAGCCAATATTCCGGAGCCGAAAATCGATCAGTTGCGACGACGACAGCCCCCTGATATCGGTTCCTCCAATGTGAATCTCGCCGGAAGTTGGTTCGTCCAACCCGCCAAGCATGTTCAGGAAGGTTGTTTTCCCGGAACCGGACGGTCCCACAATCGCGGTGAATTCGCCCTGTTCAATCGCCAGGTCAACTTCGCTCAATGCCTGAACTTTCACTTCCGACTCGTTGTATATTTTATTCAGCTTCTTAACTTCGATGACATTCATATATCCCAGACATTAGATGTTAGACAAAAGGCATTAGACATCAAATATAAATCCCGCCGGCTACATATCAATCCGGAGGGCATCGGCCGGGTTCAGTTGCAACGCTTTCATAGCCGGATATATCGCGGCAATAATTCCTGTAGCAATCACCATACCGGCAATTTGAAACGAAATACCCATGGATAGCCGTGTATAAACCAGCGTATCGTACCCCAGCGACTTATAAGCAGCCGACCAGGCCCCCAGGTCGATTCCCTGCACACCGAACCAAAGGGTCAGAATCCAGCCCAACACGATACCGCACAAGCCACCAAATAACGACAACATAACCGTTTCCGACAAAATCATCAGGAATAGTTTCACCTTGCTCATCCCGATAGCCATCAGCATGCCCAGTTCCTTGGCCCGTTCGAGCACAGCCATCAGCATGGTGTTGACAATCCCGAAAAGCAAAGCCAGCAGGATAATGCCGATAAAGATGAACATGGTAAGGGTGAAGCTGCTTTCGATCAGACTGACTTCAGGCATGATTTCGCGCCATGTTTTTACATCCAAATCCGGAAGTTTGCTTTTGATGGTTTCGTCGGCCACCTGGAGTTGGTCGTTCTTTTCGAGCAAAACAGCAATCTCCTGACAAGCATGATCGTCCATCAACATGATCGGGGCCAGATCAGACCTGCGCACAAAAACACAGGTTTCGTCGAATGCCGTGTTGGAGGTTTCATAAATACCTTCCACTTTAAATGCAGCGCCGGTCATGTTTCCCTGCATATCCTGAAGGGTAATAACCACCTTCGACCGCAGTTTAACCCTCAGTTTCTCGGCCAGTTTTTTCCCGATAATAATCGGATTTCGTTTCCCGTCTTCGAAATACGTCCCTTCAATCAGTTTTGAATACAGGTTGGTCACCTGCTTTTCATCTTCAGGGTCAATTCCGGAGATTTTCACTCCCGCCCCCGTTTCCGGAGATTGTATCATGGTGTTCAGGATAATGCGGTTGCTGGTTGCGATCACTCCTTCCACCCGTTTGATCTCCTGGCCAACTGGACCAGCATTTTCAATCATAAACTTTTTATCCGGGTTGCTCAGGTACTCTTTGTGATGTATCTGAATGTGGGATGCTTCGGTTTTTATGGCCGTGTTGATGCGCTGGTCGACCATCCCGAAATAAAAGGCCATATAGAAAATCCCGGAGGCCAATCCAAGGCAGATCGCAACCAGAATAACCAAGCTGCGGGTTTTATTTCTCCAGATGTTTCTCCAGGCTACTGCAAGTATCATATTTCATTTTTAAAAAGTACCTAAATAATATAGTCCCTGAGTACCTGAGTTTAGTTAACCCAAACATCACAGGGCAACCATCCGGCATCAAGTATCAAGCTTCAAGCTTCAAGTATCAAGTATCAAGAAAAGAGACTCGAGTCTCGAATTCTGAATGTTGAATTTTGAGTGATCAATAATCAATTTCTGGTCTCGCTACTCACTACTCACTACTATTCAATCCTTCAGCTTCTACGCACGAAGCGCCTTGGTCAAACGCAGCCTGGCAGTTTTTGCCAGCGGATACAGATAAACCAACAAAACAAGGATAAATACGATCAACACCTGCCGGGCAAAAATGAACCATTTGGCCGAAAAGTACATAACCGGCTCAAAACCGAACTGTTCATAAGCTTTTGCCGTCTCCCCCGTAAACGGGATCGGGTGATAAACCAGATACAGGATTAACGGACAGCTAACTGCAAAACCAGCTATTACCCCGACCAGACCAATCAGCAACGTTTCATAAAAAAGAGTTGTGCCCAACTTGTGCTTTTGCATCCCAATGGCGATTAAGACACCCATCTCCTTGCGCCGTTCGGCCATCATCATGATTACCGTTCCAAAAATACCAAACCCAACCAGGGCATACAGAATTCCCTTGGTGATATAAGCCCCGGAGCGATCGGCATCAATCATGTTTTTGGTCAGTGGGTCCATCTCATCCCAGGTCATTATTTCGTACCGGTTCCCAAATTTTGCAACCAGCCGGCTTTTTACCTGATCCACCCTCGAATATCCGTTAACCATCAACACAATGGAGGTACAACGATCGGGAACAGAGAAAAAGTCCTGCGCGGCATTGAGGTCAATGTAAGCGCCCAGGTTGTTCATGGTTGGGGCCGGAAATTTCAGGATTCCGCGAACCGGCAAAAGTGCGGCGGCACTTGCTCCATGGAAGCCCTGACTAATAACCACCAGTGTATCGCCAACTTCAACGCCCAGGTTTCTGGCCAGGTTGAAAGCCAGCAAAGCCCCGTCATCCCCATTTTGCAGGTACGAACCCCGATCAATCCAGTGTGCCAGGTTGGTCATTTGGTTTTCTTTCTCCGGATCAATTCCCAGCAAAGCAGCCCCTTTGGTATTATCCTGAAATGAAAGCAACGCATACGACTCAAGCCTCGGCACTACCGTTTTCACATCCGGAGTATTTCCGATTGCTTTCAGCAACGAATCGTTTACCGGCAACGTGTATTCGATGGTCTTGTTGGCCCAATAATCCGGAGCATGAACCTGAACATACCCGGAATAAAAACCAACTACATTGTCGATCATGCGCGAATAGGTCCCTTCCTGCATCGACGTCATAAACGTACTGAGCAGCACCCCGAAAAAAATCGAAGCGACCGTTATCAGGGTCCGGCGCTTGTTACGCCACAAATTTCGCCATGCAAGTTTGAGGTTCATAATTGAAGGACTAAAGGATTGACGGATTGAATTTATTAAATACCTGCATTTTTCTGGCCTTTGCCATAATTTTCAGGATTTCGATACTTTCAGCATAAAGAGCTTTGGTATCTTCAGAATCGTTTATTAACTAATTAAAAGCTCCGGCCACATTTCTGTTTCATCGGCTTCTTCTACAACAATACTTAACTTACTGAAGAATTCGGCTTTTGACCGAGCCCTGCAGGCAGCCCTGTAATTTGCACAAACAGAACTCCCAGACTGAAGCAACTGATTTAAAACGACTTTGCTTTCCAGACTGTAAGAAGTTCCACGCGTTAATTCTATCAATATTATTACAAATGACTTAAGCCGGAGCTCAAATTCTTCCCTAAATTTGATTTTATAGTCAACATCCACCGTTCCCATAAAGAGATCTATTTTGATCGCAAATCCTTCAATCCTTCAATCCTTCAGTAATTCTATTTTACTTTTTTCATATTCTGGATCGAGAAAAAGTCTTCTTTCAGGGGCACATCAAAATCAATGTCCTCGAAGACCATTACCGTCTTCTGCCCTTTCTTGCCAGCCGGGATCATTTCCATCCGGCAAGGGATCACCCGGTCGTCCATCTTCTTAATATCACTCAGGATTTCGGTATTGACCAGCATGCCATCCTCATCGTAAAACTCAGCCTTCAGCCACAGATAATCTGCTTTGCTTACCCACATGTAAACCTTGCCCCAAACCACGGCAGCATCTTCATGCGGGATAAGTTCAATTTTGTAGGCCGGATAATTATCAATTCGCTCCTCGCCCGCCAGCTTATGGTCGTAATCTTTCACAATCGATGATTCTTTCACCAGGTCGTCGTTGGTAAAATCCGAGCCCATCCACGACTGCATCATCATCGAAGGCGGAATTTTCACCAACCGTTCAATGCCTGGCACCCAGTTCCACATTTCATTGTGCCGTTTCAGGAATACCTGTCCTTTCTCCTTGGCGGGAGCTGTCACATAAATCATGGAATAGTCCATGCCTATTGTCCAGCTTTTCATCGAGATGGTCCGGCTCCAGGTCGGACGGACAATTGTCATTGTAAAAGTCCCGACGCTTGAATTTCCGCGCATTTTCTCATCAGCTTTCCGCACGATTTCTTTCACGTCCTGAGCGGAAAGGCCAGTAGTAGTTAAAATCAGAAATAGTAGAAAGAACAACGTTCTCATCGCATCAGTTTTTAGGAAGTTTGAATACCCCGAAAGTGAGCCTGTACCGTTTTACCCGTCATTTATTTCGCCAACACTTCGAAAGCAAAAACGGCAATCATGCCGACCCTATTCAGCAAGGTTAAAACAGTAACCCAATCGCCTTGCAGATCAATACGGTCCAAACCGGTTAAAAAGTTAATCAATTTTCGCGTAACAGCCTGAAGAAACAAAAATAAACACCGGAATTACCCAAGCAACCCATTAAAAAAAGTCAATTCTGCTGCCGAATCATCCAAATCATGGTTCGACGGGTTAGTATCACCTGAACTGTAATCAGAAAAAGTCCCCCAATAGTTGATACGAGAAGAATCATCGATTTGGCCGGGACAAAACTCAGCCCCAGCATACCCTGTATATCATCGCCAGCTCCGGTTCCCACCAATGCAATTGTGCCCGATGCAACGCAGATAATTGCCATCATAAGTCCGGTAAAAGCAGAAACCCGTTTCATAATCCGATTGTAACCTTCAGCAGGTATTTTCTGAAAAATAATCCGCTGCGCAAAATAAAATCCAGCGATGGGCCCTCCCAAAACATGAAAAACCGGAAAACCCATAAAAAAGCCGAACGCCAAAATATTATATAAGCAAAAAATTGTGGCAACAAACCAAACAGGCAAATCATACCGGTGACGAAGCCAACCGCGCAGATAAATCGCATCAATCAAAAAACCGGCAGCTAAACCCGATAACAAATACCACGGGGCCCTATCTTCGATCCGATCAGAATTAAACCACAAACCGACAGCCCCCAACGCAATTGAGAGTGGAGAAAACGCCCCCAAAATTAGCCCGTAAAAAATGGCTTCAACTCGTTTCATCACCACAATGATATATCCGGGATCCCTTCAACTTTTATACAAACATTTCGTCTGAAGAAGTCTTGCTCAGATCGACCAGAAATGCAGCAATTTTTTGGGTCACGAGTTCAAAGAAACGTTTGCCCTTTTCGCTGGTAGCTTTCGCCGGATTGCCAATTCCGGTATCGTTTGTTACCATACTCCACCGGCGTTCGGCCCACCCCCATCCTTCGTTCATGGCATCAAACCTGAATTTTTTAGCCGCGCCGTCGCCGGCTTCATCCAAAGGCCTGACCCATTCCGGTTTCAGGAACAACAATAAACTTGTTTCAACTTCTCCGGCATGCTCTCCCGGATTATCAAAAATTTGTTCCTGTTCCCGCATTTTATACCAATCCAGTTCGCACAAAAACATATCCGGGAATTTCAGCCCCAGTTCGCGAAGCGTTTGCCTGAAGTTGTTCCCGCCATGACTGTTCAGGATGACCAGTTTCCGGATTACCTGCCGGTTCAATGTTTCAATAATGTCCTGAAGAATAAAGTGCTGCGTAGTCGGGTTCAGGTTTATATCAAGCCTGATATCAAACTGCCCGGTATTTACCCCGAACGGAATTGTTGGCAGCACAATTACCTTCACCTGCTTTCCCCAAGCCAACCGGGCCGACTCTGCCGCGATTGTTTCGGCTTCAATCTGATCGGTCGAATACGGAAGGTGAAAATTGTGGGGTTCGGTGGCCCCCCAGGGCAAGATGGCAATTTCGTAAAGAGTGTCCTTAACAATTTTCCAGTTGGTTTCGGCTAAAATATACGGTCTCATCTTAGTGTTTTTTTACTTCAGGATTGTCTGGGTAAAATGATTCATTATACCTTTAACGGTCTTTTCAGAAAACTAAGTTACATAAACCAACACAATATCTGAACAATTATGGAATCCAGAAGAAACTTTATTAAGAACTCGGCGGCCGTCACAGCTGCAATCGGGGTTATGCCAACCATCTTGAATGCAAGTTGCGCTGCTAACGAGAAAATAGTGGTCGGGTTAATCGGCTGCAACGGCATGGGGTTCGAAGACCTGAAAGCCTTCCTGAAACAACCCCATGTTGAATGTGCCGCTCTTTGCGATGTTGACCAGAATGTCCTGAACAAAAGAGCCGCCGAGGTTGAAAAAATAACTGGCAAGAAACCAGCCTTGTTTGGCGATTTCAGAAAACTGCTTGAGCAGAAAGACATCGATGCGGTGATTATTGGAACGCCCGACCATTGGCATTGTCTGCCTATGATCTATGCCGTTCAGGCCGGCAAAGATGTTTATTGCGAAAAACCGCTGGGCAACACCATCGAAGAATGCAACCTGATGGTAAAAGCCCAGAAAAGATATAACAAAGTTGTTCAGGTTGGCCAGTGGCAGCGATCCGACCCGCACTGGAGGGCTGCCGTCGACTATATCCAGTCCGGACAAATTGGCCGCGTCCGGTCGGTCCGTGCCTGGTCGTACGTTGGGTGGAAAAAATCGATTCCGGTCCTTGCCGACGAACCGGCCCCGGCAGGAGTTGACTACAACATGTGGCTTGGCCCTGCCCCGGAAAGACCCTTTAACCGCAACCGTTTTCATTTTACGTTCCGTTGGTTCTGGGACTATGCCGGCGGCCTGATGACCGACTGGGGAGTTCACCTTCTTGATTATGCGTTACTCGGGATGAACCAGTATATACCGAAATCGGTCAGCTCTTCAGGAGGGAAATATGCCTTCCCCTCCGATGCCATGGAAACCCCCGACACGATGATGGCCATGTATGATTTTGGCGATTTCGGCATTCTTTGGGACCACACCATCGGGATTTACGGAGCCCAATTTAAAAACCGCGGACATGGAGTTGCCTTTATCGGTGAGTACGGAACGCTGGTTATCGACCGGAATGGCTGGGAAGTCGTTCCGGAAACTAAAAGTACCAGCGCCAAGGAAGGCTATCAGGGTATGCCGATACAAAAAGGGACTGGTCAGGGGCTTGACCTGCATGTTGCCAATTTCCTCGATTGCATCCGGAAAGGAGGAAAACCCAACTGTGACATCGAAACCGCAGCACATATTGCACGTTTCTCCCAAATGGGGAACATTGCTTATCGGGTAGGACGTAAACTGGAATGGGACGGCGAGAAACAGGAGTTCGTCAACGACCCGGAAGCCAACCTGTTTGCCAAAGCTCATTATCGGGCACCCTGGACCCTGCCAACCATCTAAGCTCGGAAGGTTTATAAAAACACAAAAGGTCGCGGAATAAACTTCGGCGACCTTTTTCATATCTGAATGATAATATCCCTTAAATGTTTGTATCCTTCAGGATCACGTCGTGAGCGCCACCTTCGATGATACTTGTTGAAGAAACCAGTGTAATTTTGGCATTCTGTTTCAGCTCTTCAATAGTCAAAGCGCCACAGCTGCACATGGTCGAAACAATCTTTCCCAAGGTAATATCCAGATTGTCTTTCATTTTCCCGGCATACGGCACATAGCTGTCAACACCTTCCTCAAATTTCAGTGCTTCGCTTCCGCCCATGTCGTAACGCTGCCAGTTGCGGGCGCGGTTCGATCCTTCGCCCCAGTATTCTTTCACGTAATTATTACCCACTTTCAGTACTTTGGTCGGACTTTCATCGAAGCGGGCAAAATAACGGCCCATCATCAGAAAATCGGCTCCCATTGCCAGGGCCAGCACCATGTGATAATCCTGCACAATTCCGCCATCCGAACAAATTGGCACGTAGATCCCGGTCTCCCTGAAATATTCGTCACGGGCTTCGGCCACTTCAATCAGTGCAGTCGCCTGCCCGCGTCCGATTCCTTTTTGCTCGCGGGTAATGCAAATGGAACCGCCGCCAATGCCAACTTTAATAAAATCAGCCCCGGCATTTACCAGGTACAGAAACCCATCTTTGTCAACCACATTCCCGGCGCCAACCAAAACTTCGCCGTTGTATTCTTTTTTGATGTACTCGATCGTTTCTTTTTGCCATTCAGAAAAACCATCCGACGAGTCGATACACAACAAATCGACTCCTGCTTCAACCAATTTGGCAACGCGTTCTTTATAATCGCGGGTATTGATCCCGGCGCCAACCAGTAATTTTTTATTGGCATCGAGCAACTCATTGGGGTTTTCTTTGTGTTCGTCGTAATCTTTGCGGAACACAAAATATTGAAGGTTCTGATCTTTGTCAATAATCGGCAGGGTATTCAGCTTGTGATCCCAAATCACGTCGTTTGCTTCAGTCAGCGTGATTCCAAGTTCTCCGGTAATCAGTTTGGAGAAGGGGGTCATAAAATCCTTGATTTTTTTGTCCAAACTGTCCTTGTTGGTCCGATAATCGCGACTGGTTACAATCCCCAGCAGTTTCCCGTTCGAAGTTCCGTCGTGGGTAATCCCGATGGTTGAGTGCCCCGTTGCTTTCTTAATGGCTAATACATCGGCCAATGTATTTTCCGGAGTCAGGTTGGCATCGCTTACCACAAAGCCGGCTTTGTGTTTCTTTACTTTTCGCACCATTTCGGCCTGGGTTTCGATTGGTTGTGATCCAAAAATGAACGACAGCCCGCCGTTTTTTGCCAATGCAATGGCCATTTTATGATCAGATACCGACTGCATAACGGCCGATACGAAAGGGATATTCAATTCCAGTTTGGCGGTCTCTCCCTTTTTAAATTTGACTAACGGTGTTTTCAGAGAAACATTTGATGGGACACATTCCTTGGTAGTTAATCCCGGAATGAGCAAATACTCATTAAAAGTTCTGGATACATCATTAAAATATCGGGCCATAAGTATAAATTGATTTTTTAAAAATTGCGCAAAGGTAAAATAAATTCCGTTTGTTCGGACTTAAGAAATTCTGAAATCTGAAAAGATTCAAATTCAATCTCCTCCTGAATTGTTCGCCTCAAACAAAATCGGGACAGAGCTAATACGTGCCTTTAATAAAGGCCGTACCGGTAAAATGGGCAACGAGGTTCTCATGTTCATCAAAGACCTCGACCACATAATTTCCGATTGTTTTACCGGCCCTGATTTCGGAAGCAACAGCCTTTAGTTTTCCTCCTGAAATTCCTTTCAGGAACGAAATGGTTGCATTGGTCGCAACAGCAATCCGGCCTCTTGAATTGGAAGCCGCAGCAAACGTAAAATCAGCAAGTGTAAATATTGCACCGCCCTGGATAATGTTTACGCCATTCAAATGTTGATCGGCAATTTCAAGCTCGGCCACGGCTTTCCCCTCTCCGGCCGAAATCAACCGGATTCCGGAGAGATTGGCGAAACGATCGTTGGCCAGCATGGTTGCCAGTTTTTCAGGTATCATCATAGTTCAAATTTAAAAGAAAAAAGCGGACGTTCCCGCCCGCTTTCTCGTATCTTTCTCAGATTGGCCGTATCTCCATCATCAAAAAGTTCTTCGGAATTTTTGCCCCGACCTCGACATTGACTTTCACAATTTCTCCATCGAAGGGCATCAAAACCTGGTTGTGCATTTTCATAGCTTCAAGGATCATCAGGTTTTGCCCGGCTTTCACCTTGTCGCCTTCTTTCACCAAAACGTCCAAAACAGTCCCCGGGATAAACGAAATCAGGTGATTCGGGTTAACGGGTTCCCATTTCTTGCGGTTCAGGTACTTTTTCGTGTAATTGGTTTTGTATTTGGCGCTGTGAACGATCAGCGTCTGCAAATTTTCCTGTTGTTCTGTCATAACGTTGCCTCCTCCGTTTAAAATGGTGGAATTCCGTGTTTTTTGTTTGGTCCGGAAATCGCTTTGTTTGCTGAAACTTGCAATGCATGCAGTAACAAACGGCGAGTATCCTGAGGTTCGATGATCTCATCGATATAACCACGGGCCGCAGCCACATACGGATTGGCAAATTTGTCTTTGTATTCCTGAATTTTTTGCTGACGCATTGCTTCCGGATTTTCAGCTTCATCGATTTCTTTGCGGAATACGATGTTTGCTGCACCTTCAGGCCCCATCACTGCAATTTCGGCAGTTGGCCATGCAAATACAAAGTCTGCACGCAGGTGGCGCGAGTTCATCGCAATGTAACCCCCACCGTAAGCTTTTCGGATGATAACAGTAATTTTCGGAACTGTAGCTTCGGAATAGGCATACAGGATTTTTGCTCCATGACGGATAACGCCGGCATGTTCCTGATCAACCCCCGGCAAATATCCCGGAAGGTCTTCCAATGTAATGATCGGGATGTTGAACGCGTCGCAATAACGGATGAAACGAGCGGCCTTATCCGAGCTGTCGCAATCGAGCACGCCAGCCAGATACTTAGGCTGATTTGCCACAAACCCAACGGTATCGCCGTTCATACGGCCAAAGCCAATCACGATGTTCGGGGCAAAATGCTCCATGATTTCGAAGAATTCAGACCCATCAGTGATCGATTTGATAATATCGCGGATATCGTATGGCTGTTTGGGATCGGCAGGAACAATCTCTTCGATCTTGGTTTTTACAGTAGGCTCTTTCGGCTCGAACCGGCGGGCTTTCTGGGTATTGTTCCAAGGTATATAGGTAATCAGCTTTTTAATTTGCTCGAAGCATTCTTTTTCGCTCGCAGCATAAAAATGGGCATTCCCGGTAACTTCAGCATGAACTTTAGCGCCGCCCAGTTCTTCCATCGAGATTTCTTCTCCCAGTACGGTTTTGATTACACCAGGGCCGGTGATGAACATTTTTGAAATATTATCGACTACAAAAACAAAGTCGGTCAAAGCTGGCGAATAAACAGCGCCGCCGGCACAAGGGCCCAGGATGACCGACAACTGCGGAATAACTCCTGAAGCGAGTGTATTGCGGAAGAAGATTTCGCCGTAACCAGCCAATGAATCAACACCTTCCTGAATACGGGCGCCACCTGAGTCGTTGATACCGATCAATGGGACACGCATTTTCAACGAGTGGTCCATGATTTTGGTGATCTTACGGGCATGCATCAACCCCAATGAACCACCGGCAACAGTAAAGTCCTGGGCAAACAAACATACCGGCGAACCATAGATGGTTGCAGTACCAATAATAACACCATCGCCATGAAGGACTTTTTTGTCCATATCGAAATCGCGGGCAACGTGTTCAACAAACATATCGTATTCATGAAACGATCCTTCATCAACAATCGAAAGAATACGATCCCGGGCGGTCATTTTCCCCATCTCAACTTGTTTCTCGATGGCTTTATCACCCCCACCTTTGAGAACTTCACTTTTCCGTTTCCGAAGGTCAAGAATATTTCTTTTCAGTGACATAGAAATTGTTTTTGTTTGTAATAAAGATAGCTCCGGAGTTTCCGGATTTTTCTTGTCAAATAAGCTTTTAGGTCTTTTTTGACGGGTCAAAATTATAATTTTTTTAAACCGGAATGTGTTTTATAAAACATTTGTTTCAAATGTGGCAATAAAGTCTTGCAGATTTGTTTTTGAATTATTTTATTCTGAGTTTGAATTTTTAGACAAACAGAAAAACAAGCCGTAACCACACATTCAACAAGGATTTAAGACTAAAAACGATCTTGAAAACGATTGTTTTTTCTGTAAAAACAGGATCTAAACGGTTACCTGGCAGCCCAGCGGTACAGATAGAAGGCAAGCCCTCCAAAAAGAATATTGGGGATCCACATGGCCAACCAGGGAGGCAATGCTCCCGAATCGGCAAAAACAGTGGTCACCTGCATAAACATGATGTAGGAAAAACTAATGAGCAAGCCAAATCCCAGATGAAGGCCAATGCCACCTTTCACTTTTCGGGAAGCCAGCGACACGCCAACAATTGTCAGGATAAAAGCCGAAAATGGGCCGGAGCGCCGTTTATGCTTTTCAACCTCGTATTCAATAGTGCTGACCCCCCGCAACCGGAGATCTTTAATGCTCTTGTTCAGTTGTGGCAGAGTCATTGTTTCGGTCACATTACGCTCTACCCGGTAATCTTCAGGCAACATATTCAGCAAGGTATCGCGCGATTCTCCCTGAACGATGGTTTCCTTGTACCCGTCAATATTCCGGATGTTGTAATTGTGAACGACCCACTTTTTATTCTCACGGTCCCACTTGATGTATTCCGCTGAAAGCTTAGACACCAACTTCTGTTCCTCAAATTTCTCAATTGTGAAATTGTACCCTACGTCGTTGGCGGCATTATAACTCCGCATGTAAATATATACCCCTGGTTCCAGTTGTCTGTGAATGTTATTCTCAGGCCCCTGCACTTTCGTATTAATGTAAGTACTTCTGAATTGCTCTTTCTTCTTATTGGCGGGGGGAATTACGTAATTACCCAACACGTACGAGAACAAAGCAATAATGGCCGCTGATACTAAGTAGGGCCGCATCAATCTCCGGAACGAAACACCGCTGCTCAGGATCGCGATGATCTCGGTTTGATAGGCCATCTTCGAGGTGAAATAAATTACCGCGATAAACGTAAACAGCGCGCTAAAAAGGTTTGCGAAATATGGTATAAAATTGAAGTAATAATCAAAAATGATGTTTTTGGTCGGTATGTCCTTCGATAAGAACTCATCCAGGTTCTCCGACACATCAAACACGATGGAAATACTGATGATCAGAGCAATGGCATAGAAAAACGTACCAAGAAATTTCCGGATAATATAAAAATCGATCTTCCGAAGCATGTATTTGTATTATAATCGAACCGACAATTGTTTTACCATCTGATCTTTCCACTCGCGGAAAGTATTATTCAGAATTTGCCTGCGAGCCTCTTTTACCAGCCACAAATAAAACGCCAGGTTATGTTGACTGGCAATCTGAGCCCCCAGCATTTCGCCCGAAATGACCAGATGCCGTAAAAATGCACGACTATACTGATGATCGACAAACGAAGTCCCATCCGGATCAACCGGAGTAAAATCGTCGGCCCATTTTTTATTTCGGATGTTGATAATTCCCTTTTGTGTAAAAAGCATCCCGTTCCTGCCATTTCGGGTGGGCATCACACAGTCGAACATATCGATGCCCCGGTCAATCCCTTCCAGGATGTTTACGGGCGTTCCAACTCCCATTAAATAACGGGGCCGATTTTCCGGCAGAATCTCATTAACCACCTCAATCATTGCATACATATCGGCCTCGGGTTCGCCAACCGACAAACCGCCAATCGCATACCCGTCGCTGTTATATTGCAACACATCTTGGGCAGCTTTGGCCCGCAAGGCCGGATAAACGCCCCCCTGAACGATCGGGAACAACGATTGCCCGTATCCGTATTTAGGCGTCGTTTTCTCAAACTGGTTAAAGCACCGGGCCAGCCAGCGCTGAGTTAGTTCCAGCGATTTTTTTGCATAGGCAAAATCGGCATCGCCCGGCGTGCACTCGTCAAAAGCCATCATGATATCAGCGCCAATCGTCCGCTGAACATCCATGACACTCTCCGGAGTAAACAGGTGATACGAACCATCGATATGCGACTGAAACCGGGCACCTTCTTCCGACAACTTGCGAATATCGCCCAACGAAAAAACCTGGTACCCGCCGCTATCCGTCAAAATCGGACCATCCCATCCATTGAACCGATGAAGCCCTCCAGCCTGTTCAATGATCGACGTTCCCGGGCGCAAATACAAATGATAGGTGTTCCCCAAAATAATCTGGGCCTGAATGTCTTCTTTCAGATCTTTTTTGTGAATTCCCTTCACCGAGCCGGCAGTCCCGACAGGCATAAAAATCGGAGTCTCAATAACTCCGTGATCGGTCGAAAGCAGCCCGGCCCGCGCCTTGCTTTGATTAGCTTTATGTTTCAGTTCAAATTGCATCCAATTTTTTTTGAGTGCCCAAAGATAGTTATAAAACTTAAACTACCTGAAATAGAACCTTTCGGCTTATTGTTAATTATCATTAAAAATTAAAATTGACAACTCAACTTGGATTACTAAATTTGCAACAAATTTTGCATCGTGAAAATGATTGATTTCTATTCGCTGACAGCTCTCGATATCGCCTTGTTTTCGGTTTTCATACTGCTGTTTATTATCCAACT
Source organism: Bacteroidota bacterium (assembly GCA_029265715.1). Taxonomy (GTDB): domain Bacteria; phylum Bacteroidota; class Bacteroidia; order Bacteroidales; family Prolixibacteraceae; genus Aquipluma. The sequence continues at coordinate 23,017 of JAJUGZ010000003.1, read as the reverse complement.
AATATTCATATTTGGGTTTTCGCTGAAGTTAATCCGGCTAAAAAAATGTCAGGAGAATGCTCCCGAGAACCAAATTTCGGTACTTCTGCCACTGCGTAATGAAGAAGGCCGTATAAAAAGCATCCTTGAGAAAATATTCGGGCAAGACTATTCGGCATTTGAGGCCGTTGTTGTCGATGATTATTCATTGGACGATACCTTGACCATCCTTGGCGTTTTAGCTAAAACGTACAACAAACTTAAATTTTCGAGCCTGAGCCAGGAAACCCGGTATTCCGAAAAACTGGCCATCAACATTGGGTTGAAGGGTGCAAACTCGAACTGGGTCCTACGGATCAACCAAGAATCTGAAACAATTCCGGGAACCTGGCTGAGCCATTTCAACCGGTATATCGACCAGCAAACCGATGCCGTTGTGGGTTACTCCAACATCATTCCGCGGAAAGGCTTCCGGAACAAAATTTACCGAATTGAGCACTTTCTGCAATTTAGCTCTAGTGCAACATTCATTTTAAACGGGCTTCCATTTGTTTATCACGAAAACAATATCCTTTTCCGAAAAGAACTTTATTTTGATGGCCCCGGATTTCGGCATAAGATCAACAAAAATTTCGCCAACCTCGAACTCGTATTTAACGACCGGTTCAAAAAAGGCCGGACCAAACTGGCTATTTCGCCCGAAAATACACTCAGGGAACAAGTTGAGGTAACCGGAGAAATGGTTCGCGAACTGATCAAGAAAGGACTGAAAATCAGGAAAAATTTATCGTTTGGGAAACGGTTCCTGATGATGACCGATGAATACTCGCGCCTGTTTTTCTATGCCATGTTAGGCGTTTTGCTATTCTTCCGTCTCGAATACTGGGTCTGGTACTCATCAATTGCACTTATTTATACAATCCTCTTCTGTATTATTGTTAAAAAAACGACCAGCCGTTTGAATGAACGGAAAATATTCCTATCTTCGTTAGTATACACATTGTTCAAGCCTCTAATTAATACGTGGTTTTTATGGTCGATGCGGTTAACAATTCGAAGGAACAGATGGAATTAAACCCTCAACTGTCAGACAAGGCAGTGTTTGACTACCATCTGGTGGAATCAGCCCTTCAAGGCGACGAAAAAGCTTTTGCCAAATTGATGAGCCGCTACAAGGATGCCATTTATTTTATGCTCCTGAAAATGGTAAACAACAAGAACGATGCTGAGGACCTGACCATCGAAGCATTTGGCAAAGCCTTTAAAAACCTGCACCAATACTCGCCCAACTATGCCTTCAGCACGTGGTTGTTTAAAATTGCATCAAACAATTGCATCGATTTTCTGAGAAAACGACGAGGCGTATTAGTTCCCATCGAAAATAACAATCAGGAAAACACCGATAATGAGCCGCCCATCAAGTTAAAATCAGGCGATCCTGATCCGGAAGAAAAAATGATCCGTATCCAAAAAGCCATTTTGCTCCGGAAAATTGTACGGACATTGAAACCACGTTACCGAAACCTGGTAGAGCTCCGGTATTTCAGGGAATACTCGTACGAAGAAATTGCCAAAGAGCTTAACCTGCCGCTCGGCACCGTAAAGGCCCAGTTGTTCAGGGCCCGTGAAATGCTGTTCAAAATGATTGAATCGACCGAAATGGGCGATCAGGAATAGCCTCGCCAACATTATTTCTGTAACGAATTTATTCTGCTATTTTTGCAGCCCACTTTTTCGACAATTATGGCATGGAAATTATCCGAAAATATTTTCCTGATCTGACCGATCAGCAGTACAGCCGTTTTGAAAAGCTTGGCCCGCTTTATCAGGAATGGAACGAAAAGATTAACGTAATTTCGCGTAAAGATATTGATCAACTTTACGAACGGCACGTACTCCATTCATTGGGCATAGCCAAACTCATACAGTTTACAGCCGGGACCTCCATCATGGATGTTGGCACGGGAGGTGGATTCCCGGGGATTCCACTGGCCATTATGTTCCCGGAGTGCTCATTTTATTTGGTCGATTCAATTGCAAAAAAAATAAAAGTGGTCGAAGAAGTTGCCCGTGAACTCGGGCTAAAAAATGTGAAAGCCGAACAAAAACGGGCCGAACAGGTCAACCAGAAATTCGACTTTATCGTAAGCCGCGCCGTCACTGCATTCCCACAGTTTGTAGCCCTTGTACGCACCAAAATATCCGATAAAAACCACAATGCCCTGAACAACGGCATCTTATACTTAAAAGGCGGCGATTTTGAAAGCGAAACTAAAAATTTCGGCGACCGTATCCGGATTTATCCGCTTCAGGAATATTTTGAAGAGGATTTTTTTGAGACTAAAAAGCTGATTCATTTAGCATTGAAAAACGCATGAAATAAAAGTCTCAATATTTTGGAGCGTAATAAAAAAGATTTATTTTTGCAGTCCGAATTTAAGGAGAAAATAATAAACTAAAATATTGACCGATGAAAAGGACATTTCAACCATCGAACAGAAAAAGAAGGAACAAACACGGCTTCCGTGAAAGAATGGCTACTGCCAACGGTCGCAAAGTGTTGAAAGCACGTCGTGCCAAAGGCCGCAAAAAATTAACAGTTTCTGACGAACCCCGCCACAAACGTTAATCGGTTTTCTTTTTCAAAAAGACATACAAAAGGTAAAGAACCAGTGTTCTTTACCTTTTTGTTTTATCAGAGGTTCGATTTTTTATATCCATCGACATACTAAAAATTCAACTACTTTTGTTTTGATCAAAAAGCATTACACCAGACAATGAGCCTAAAAGCATTTTTGAAGACCAAACTTTTCTGGAAACATGTTTCACTAGCGGTCGGTATAACCATCGCACTCCTGTTTTCGACCAACCTGATACTGAAAGTTTATACGCATCATGGCGAATCCATTGCCATCCCTGATTTGCGCGGCAAATCCGAATCAGAAATTGCCCGTATCCTGGACGACCTCGACTTAAAATATCAAATCACCGATTCGATTTTTTCAGCCGGGATCGAACCGGGAACCGTGGTCGATCAGATTCCCCGCCCCGGGTACCACGTAAAAGAAAACCGAACAGTATTCATAACGCTCTGTGCCATAAATCCGGAAAAAATACCAATGCCCCGGCTCACCGATATTTCTTTCCGACAAGCTGTCAATATGCTCGAAACAGCAGGGCTAGCAATTGGCGAAGTAGAATACGTGGCTTCGGAATATGAAAATCTGGTACTCGATCAGAAAGTGAACGGGACGACCATCGCCCCCGGAACCCTGATCGCTAAAGGAAGCATAGTCGATTTAACCATTGGACAAACAGGCAACGGAGCAATTGGCACAGTACCCGATTTAACCGGGCTTACCCTGAAAGAGGCCCGCCTGACCCTGGGAGATGCCATGCTAAATGTGGGCTCGGTAATTTTTGACCAAACAGTCCGGACCCACTACGACAGCATCGATGCCACCGTATGGAAACAAATGCCCGAAGCTAACAGCCAGTTTCGCATGGAACCAGGCGCTTCAATCGACATCTGGCTCGGAAAGACGACTATCCAGAACGCAGACTCAACTGAAAACGACATTTTTTAATGACCGAGACAGCTCACATATCTCCGGAAAATCAGGAGCAAAATAAGAGGGATGAACAAACAAATCACAACATCCCTCACAATCGCAATTATGACCCGGACGCAGACGAAGAACTGGATGACGAAGAATCGGAAGACAGCGACGAAAATGGGTTGTACGAACACCACAAAGTGGTAGCCGATCCGGGACAAAAGCCGCTGCGTGTCGATAAGTTCCTGGCAAACCGGCTCGACAATGCATCCCGCAGCCGTGTCCAGGCAGCAGCCGAAGCGGGCAATATTCTGGTAAACGGCCAGCCGGTAAAATCGAACTATAAAGTAAAGCCAGGCGATGTTGTGGTGGTAGTAATGGATTATCCGCGGCGCGAACTAAAAATCATTGCCGAAAACATCCCGTTGAACATTGTTTACGAAGACGACCAGCTGATTGTCATTAACAAACCGGCTGGGTTGGTTGTACACCCGGGCCATGGAAACTATACCGGAACGCTGGTCAATGCGCTGGCCTACCACTTCAAAGATCTGCCGTTGTTTAACAGCAACGATCCCCGTCCCGGACTGGTACACCGCATCGATAAAAATACCTCGGGGTTACTGGTTGTTGCCAAAACCGAGCTGGCAAAGAACAAACTGGCACTTCAATTTTTTGAGAAAACAACCAAGCGCCGCTATGTCGCTTTAGTCTGGGGAGATCTGGATAACGACGAAGGGACCATTATCGGCCATATTGGAAGAAGCCCCAAGAACCGACAGGTCTTCACTGTTTTCCCCGATGGCGGGTCGGGAAAACACGCCGTAACTCATTATAAGGTGATCGAACGTCTTGGCTATGTTAATCTGGTTGAATGCCACCTCGAAACCGGCCGCACCCACCAGATCCGCGTACACATGAAATACATCGGGCACCCCCTGTTTAACGATGATGTATACGGAGGCGACCAGATTTTGCGCGGAACTACCTTCAGTAAATACAAACAGTTTGTAGCCAATTGTTTTGAGATACTTCCCCGACAGGCACTGCATGCACAGATGCTTGGTTTTGAACACCCTACAACCGGAGAGCAGATGGTATTTGAATCAGAACTTCCGGAGGACATGAAAGCAGCTCTTGAAAAATGGAGAGGTTACCTGGCTAACCGGTCGTCACTCGAACAATAATTTATCCGGAATTTATGCATGATTTCGACGGCAGATATAAGCCGAAAACATACCTTTGCGGAGCATTAATCCTGAAAATTATCTAAAAAATTATGTCGTGCAAGAAGAAAAATATTGCCGTTGTCTTTGGCGGCGATTCATCAGAATATGTGGTTTCGGTAGAAAGCAGCAAAAACGTATTTGCCTCGATCGACCGCGAGAAATTTAATGCATGGAAGGTGCAGGTTCGCGGATTGGAATGGGACGTGTATGCCGGCGACGAAAAATTGACATCCATTGACAAAAGCGATTTCTCGTTCAGCCTGAATGGTGAAAAAATCACGTTCGATTTCGCCTATATCATTATTCACGGAACCCCGGGCGAAGACGGCCGCCTGCAAGGCTATTTCGACCTGATCGGGCTTCCGTATTCCACCTGCGGCGTCCAGTCAAGCGCACTGACGTTCAATAAATATTTCTGTTCGAACTACCTGCGGAACTTCGGGATAAAAATGGCCAAATCCATTCGCATACTGAAAGGCGATCTGGTCGACGCCCGATCTATTATCAACGAACTGGGACTTCCGATTTTTGTAAAGCCCAACACCAGCGGATCGAGCTTTGGGGTAACCAAAGTAAAAACAGCCGACCAATTAGACGAAGCCATAAAAAAAGCGCTCCAGGAAAGCCATGATGTGCTGGCCGAACAATTTATCGACGGCAAAGAATTTACCTGCGGATTAGTGAAACTTTCCGACCGCGAGATTATTTTCCCCATCACCGAAGTGCTTCCGAAAAATGAATTTTTCGACTTCGAAGCCAAATACACTCAGGGCATGACCGAAGAAATTACCCCGGCCCGCCTTTCTCCAGAATTGACTAAAAAATGCCAGGAACTCTCATCCCGCATTTATACCTTATGCGACTGCCAGGGTATCGTCCGGATCGACTACATTTTGCGCGACGGCGAATTTTACTTCCTGGAGGCAAACACAACGCCAGGCATGACAGCAACCAGCTTTGTACCACAACAAATAGCGGCCATGGGCTCCAACCTGTCAGACATTATAAGCCTGATTATCGAAGATAAACTGAAGTAAGACTTCTGTCACACAATACATCGAAGGGGGCTCAATGGCCCCCTTTTTTTGTTGCCCGAAAGACTCAAAAACTGTCTTAAACCCAAATTACGCGATAGGGATCTGGGATAATTCGACCCAGGCGGGGTCGCACGTATTGCCCGCGATTGGCATTCTACATACAAACCCGTTGGGTTTGAAAACACGGTCGTTTATTTGGAAACGCCAAACGTGCTGTAGAACCGGTCGAGCAGAACAAAGATGCGGCACTGCGATATATCGGCTGACAAAGCATCAAACCATACGCGGAATCGCAAAATGACCGATACGTTGTTCCGGCAGATCTAAATTTTGTCGATAACTTAAATATCCAAAGGAAGCCCGTCGGTCTCTTTTTTTATACCTTTGAGACCTTTCTCCTCTTTTCCGGAGAAGGGGCATTACAAATCCTGAAAGCTTTTAAAATCCTGATATGGCCGGAGAAAAGAAACAAAATCCGAGTAAAATGTCGCCCATCGAGCAACTCAATGCGCAATATGGCAAGCTGCCACCACAGGCCATTGAAGTTGAAGAAGCCGTTCTGGGCGCGCTAATGCTTGAACGCGACGCCTACATCGCAGTAGCCGACATCATCGACACCCGTAGTTTCTACAAAGAAGAACACCAGAAAATATTTGAAGTCATCAAGTATTTATCGACCCACGAAAAACCGGTCGACCTGCTAATGGTGACCCAGGAATTAAAAAACCGGAACATACTCGACGAAGTCGGCGGGCCACTATACATTACCCAGCTTACGTCGCGAGTGGCCTCGGCAGCCCACATCGAGTTCCATGCCCGGATCATTGCTCAAAAGTTCATGCAGCGCGAACTGATCCGTGTTTCAACCGAAATTCAGACCAAGGCCTACGACGACACAATGGATGTTGACGACCTGATTGATTTTGCTGAAACATCGATGTTTAAAGTAGCCGAGGGAAATATCAAAAAAGAAACCGTACCGATTAAACCATTGCTAAAAGAAGCATCCGATTTGATTGAGCAGGCTTCGAAGCGCGAAGACGGATTGAGTGGCGTTCCAAGCGGGTTTACTGCACTCGACCGTGTTACCTCCGGATGGCAGAAAACCGACCTTGTGATCATTGCAGCCCGCCCGTCGATGGGTAAAACGGCATTCGTTTTGTCGATGGCCCGCAATATGGCAGTCGACCATAAAAAACCGGTTGCCGTATTCTCGCTTGAAATGTCGTCGCTCCAGCTTGTTAACCGTCTGATTGCCTCCGAAACGGAACTGGGGTCAGAAAAAATCAAGAACGGACGGCTGGTTGACTGGGAATGGGAACACCTGCAACGCAAGATCGGCGTACTGGAAGAAGCACCCCTCTTTATCGACGACACGCCCGCCCTTTCGGTGTTTGAATTCCGGGCCAAATGCCGTCGGTTGAAAATGCAGCACAATATTTCAGCCGTTATTGTCGACTACCTTCAGTTGATGACGGCCGGAGGCGACAACCGCGGAAGCCGCGAACAGGAAGTAAGCACCATCTCCCGTTCGCTCAAGGCCATTGCCAAAGAGTTAGACATCCCGATCCTGGCGCTTTCCCAGCTGAACCGTTCGGTCGAATCGCGCGAAGGAAAGCGCCCGCAACTATCCGACCTTCGGGAATCCGGAGCTATCGAACAAGACGCCGATATCGTTTGTTTCATTCACCGTCCGGAATATTATGGAATTACCGAAGATGATGCCGGTAATTCGTTGATCGGGGTGGCCGAAATTATCATTGCCAAACACCGTAACGGAGCCGTTGGCGATGTGCAGTTGTCGTTCAAAAAACACATGGCCAAATTTGCCGACCTCGACAATGCTATCCCGCACGAAATTGGCGGCGGAATGCTGGGCAACAAATTTAGTTCGAAGATGAACCAAGATAGTGACTTTTCTGGCGGAACAATGCCTGTCAACCACCACTTTGACAACCAACAATTTAGCGATTATGGAAAACCGGGTAACGATAACATTCCGTTTTAAGAAGCACATTTTTGTTTCTTTCCTGATCGTTTTTTTACTGATTATCCAATCGGCCCAGGCAATCTACCTGCTGATCCCGATGGACGAGAAACAGAAAAATCACCTGAAATCTTATGGAATTGCTTATTGGGCCCTTACCAAAGGAACCGAAGTTAAATGGTTGCTCAACTACCGGGGAGGAAGTTTTCTAGTTCAATATGCTCCGGATATAGAGAACGAATGTTTGATTCGTGGCGTTTCAGTCGAAAAATTAGCTGACGGCCAGGCAAATAATATGCTCACCGAAATCGCGCGCGACGATGTTAATCAGGATGCGGTCAGCTTGCAAAAGGCACCCAAAATCGCGGTCTACTCTCCACCCAACAAACAACCGTGGGACGATGCCGTAACATTGGTTTTAAGCTACGCCGAAATAAAATACGATGTCATATACGATGAAGAGATCCTGAACGGGAAATTATCGGATTACGACTGGCTGCACCTCCACCACGAAGACTTTACAGGGCAGTTTGGGAAATTTTACGCCGCTTATCAGCACATGCCCTGGTATCAGGAAGATGTGCGCATCAACAAAGCCATGGCCGAAAAGCTGGGATTTATGAAAGTATCGGAAATGAAGTCGCTCGTTACCCGAAAAATTCAGGAATTTGTCGCAAACGGAGGTTTCTTGTTTGCCATGTGCGCGGCAACCGATACCTACGACATTGCACGCTCGGCCGAGAACCTGGATCTGTGCGAATCGATATTTGATGGCGATCCGGCCGACCCGGAAGTCAACAAAAAAATTGATTTTAACAAAACCATGGCCTTTCAGAATTTTACCATTGAGCGGGATCCCTATAAATACGAATTTTCAAACATCGACGTGTCTACATCTCGTAAAGTACAGCGTGAAGAAGATTACTTCTATCTGTTTGAGTTTTCGGCCAAATGGGACCCTGTTCCGTGTATGCTGTGCCAGAACCACACCAATATGATTAAAGGCTTCATGGGACAAACAACCGCTTATAACAAGGACTTTATCAAACCGAATGTGTTAGTAATGGGCGAAAACAAAGCAGCCAACGAGGCCCGCTATATTCATGGCGAGCTGGGAAAAGGATTTTGGACGTTCTATGGCGGACACGATCCGGAAGACTACCGCCATTTTGTGGGCGATCCGCCGACCGACCTGAGCCTGCATCCCAATTCGCCTGGCTACCGGCTTATTCTGAATAATGTTTTATTCCCCGCAGCCAAAAAGAAAAAACACAAAACATAATAGAAGGCCTTTGCTTCATACAAGTAAAGGCCTTTTTTCTCCTTCCACCTGAGAGCTGTTCCCCATCTGTTCAACGACCTTTCCCGCTGTCAATGTGCAATTTATCTAACAACACGAGTCCGATGTAAGTAATCAAAAAAAAGGATGCCTCATTTTTTATTGATCCGTGTTGACTCACCCCCCACTCGTTACGGATAGAGAGATGAGACGTATGGCGCTGGCAGACGAGGAGTGATTGGCGGTTACCATTGACGGTAAATTTATCTTCCCACTCAATGAATCATTTTGATATTGAAGCGTTTGTCAAATTAAGCTCACGCGATATTGATTTTTTAGACCAAACGAACCCTTTGTTTAATTATTTTGTAATATGTTGATTTTCAACATAAAACAAAGTGCAGTTCAATATTATTATAACTTTGCTGGCTTACAACTTTATCAAACTATTACATCATTGCACTATGAAGAAATTTGTATTCCTGAGTATTTTTCCAATGCTTATTGCCAGTCGGTTAATGGCTGGGGGTATCCTGACAAACTCAAACCAAAGTTCGCAATTCATCCGAATGCTTTCCAGAAACGCATCGACAGAGATTGACGGCGTTTACTACAACCCCGCCGGTTTAATGAAAATGAAAGATGGATTTCACTTTGCGCTGAACAACCAAAGTATTTTTCAAACCCGGACCATCGAAAACAATTTTCCCCTTTTAAACCAGTCGACTTACGATGGCGGGGTTACCATTCCAGCTTTCCCATCAGCTTTCGCAGTCTATAAAAAAGACAAACTGGCTATGTCATTCGGTTTTGGAGTAAATGCCGGAGGCGGAACTGCTGAATATAAAAATGGCCTCCCTTCGTTTGAAATACCATTTTCAATGCTCCCGGCCGGACTAAACCAACTGGGAGTACCGGTTACAGGCTACTCGACCGACCTGTACTTCAAAGGATCTTCTGTTTATTTGGGCTTTCAGGTTAATGCATCATACAACATAAACGAGACCGTTGCGGCCTCTGCAGGTTTTCGGGTTATTGACGCCACCAACAAATACAACGGACATATCCAAAACATCAGCGTTTTGTCGGGCGGGCAAAGCGTAAAAGCTGCCGTCCTGCTAAATTCGCTGGCAACCCAAGCTACTGCAGCGGCAACACAATTCGCTCAGTATCCGGCCAACGCGGTTATGCCCGAAAATGTGGCAGCCAGTGCCAGACTTCCTTCTGGGACGACCTTTGGGCAGGCTGCTGCTATAATGAATGCCAAAGCAGCTACTGCCTCGGCTACTGCCGGTACGTTAGGCGACAAATTGGTTGACGCCCAACAAAAAGGATACGGAATTGCTCCGATCTTTGGGTTAAATATTCATCCGACAGAAAAACTTAACATGGGGGTTCGCTACGAATTTAAAACCAAGCTCAAACTTGAAAATCACACCAGGCAAGACGACATAAACCAATTCCCAGACGGAGACACTTATCGAAACGATATTCCGGCGATTCTGGCTGGCGGCGTCGACTACAAGTTGTTTGACAACCTGAATGTATCCGCTTCATTTACCAATTACTTCGATAAAAATGCCGACTGGGACGGCCGCGAAAACAGTGTCGAAAAAAACCTTTATGAACTGGCGTTCGGAATGGAATATCAGGTATCAGACATCACAAAAATCAGCGCCGGTTACATGCACACCGTTACCGGAGTTGGCCGTGATTTTCAGTCAGACATCAGTTTCAGCCTTACCGGAAACTCGGTTGGGTTCGGGCTCATGTTCAAAGTCAATGAGAAATTCGATCTGGATTTGGGCGGTTTGTATACGGCTTATGACAGCAACTATAAAGAAAGCAGCTATCAGGGTATTGCCTACAAAGAGTCGTACGACAAAACTAACTTGGCTTTCACCATTGGCGCAACGTATCACTTGTTTCGTTAAACGAAAATAAAGACATAAAAAAAGGGATCATTTTTTGATCCCTCCCTTTTCTCTTGTTTCCTTTCCCTTTATTTCCAGATGGTTGTATTAACCATCCAGTTTTCCACGGTCAGCGGTTCATCAGTGCTGTCGGCTGTTGCAACGATTTCAGCTTTCTCGTTGTCCCAGTAGCTTTCGTCAATCATCCAAGGTTCAACCGTTAGTTCTTTATCTGCATCGGCAGTTACGACAATCGGTTTTTCTGCTTCATGATCAACGGTTGCATTGATGTTCACCAGGCCAATCAGGCCAAGTACTACAATTGCGATCAGGGAGTTTAACTTTGCTTTCATAACTTTCAATTTTAATTGTTTTTCTGTTTCTCTTCTTTCTTAACTGTTTTCGCTATTAAGACTGCCAAACAGCTAAAAAGTTACTCCAGAGGTCGTTAAATAAAAAAGAAAGTTTTCTTAAAGAAATCTTAACGGAATTGCAAAGGTTGCCTGAATGTTATGTAATCCGAAGGAAACAGGCTTGAAATACTATCTGGCTCACCCTCAAAAATGCCAAATACGGCAGAGCCGCTGCCCGACATGGAAGCATACTGGGCCCCAGCAGCATACAACTGCTCTTTTATCTTCCCAATCTCTGGAAATTCCTGAAAAACGGAGCCTTCAAACTGGTTCTTAATATTGCCGTTCCATCTTGTTACCGAAAAGTTAACCAAAGCCTTTATCGAGATGCGCGTTTTTTGCGGAATTACATTTCTAAAGGCCAATGCGGTTGTTACGTGCACCGGTGGTTTTACAACCACCAAGGTTAACCCGGACATTTTTAGCCTGATATCTTCCATGATTTCACCACGCCCCCGGGCAAAAACAGGCCGGTTCCGAACAAAAAAAGGGCAATCGCTACCCAGCCTGGCTGCATGTTGTTCCAACTCATCTCCTGTCAGCCCCAAATGAAAATATTCGTTCAGCATTTTCAGCATAAAGGCGGCATCAGAAGAACCTCCGCCAAGACCAGCCCCCAAAGGAATGTTTTTATGCAAGTGAATGTGCAACGCCGGTAAACCGTATTGTGATTGCAACAACCGATAGGCTTTCATCACAAGATTCTGTTCCGGATCGCCTTCAATAACAAGGCCGCTCGAGGTAAACTGGGTCTCCGGGGCCTCAACAAATTCGAGGGCGTCTTTCCAGTCGATGGGTATAAAAACCGTTTCAAGGTTGTGGAACCCGTCGGGGCGTTTTTCAGTAACGTAGAGCCCCAGGTTTATCTTGGCATTTGGAAATGAAATCATGCTGCAAATGTAAAAAAATACAACTCGAAAACGATTGAAATTATCAGATTCAAAAAAGGAAACGCCCCCAAGCGAGCGCTTCCTTTTCAAATATTGTGTTTGCTCCCTTTACTTCTGAAGTTCCCAAGGAACAACGTTTGAAGCAAAGAAATTAATGCCGCGAGCTTTCATCCGTTCACCGTGATTGGCCAGGCGTAATTTATATTCATCCCAATTCCGGAGACCGGCCGGGGTCCATCCAATCTCGGCATAACCCTGTAACCGAGGAAAGACTAATAACTCAACTTCCTGCAGATTAGTGACGGTCTCAGACCAAAGTGGAGCCTCAATCCCTAAAATGTTCTCTTTTTTGATCTCCGGGACCAAAGAAGCAGGGTCCCAATTGTACCCTTTATCAACTTCGATATAGCCGGCCCAGTGCAGCCCCAGAACCGTTGTTGAGTCGTATTTCATATCCAAATAGGCATGGGCTGCGGGCGACATAATAATTTTTGCTCCCTGTTCAACAGCTTTCCTAGCATTATCGGCTTTGGCCCAGTATTGGGCAATCGTGCTGTCTTTCAACGCCGACAGGGCAATTTCGTCCCACCCGATTATTTGTTTTCCATGCGAACGAACAATTTCCTGAACGCGATTTACAAACGGGATATAATCTTCGAGTGCCGTGGCATGCGATTCGTCTCCACCCATGTGCAAATACGGACCGGGTGTAAGGGCAGCCAATTCAGCAAAAACATCATCAATAAATTTGTACACCACCTCTTTTTTGGTACAAAGCGTACTAAATCCGACATCTGTCCCGGTATAAAGCTCGGTTGCTTTTCCATTGCAATTCAGCTCGGCATACGAAGCCAATGCAGCATTGGTATGTCCGGGCATATCAATCTCCGGGATAACAGTAATAAAGCGGGACTTTGCGTAATTAACCAGGTCGGCGTATTGCTCCTGCGTATAAAAACCGCCTTCGCCTCCCCCAACTTCGGTTTTCCCGCCAATTGTGGAAAGGTTTGGCCACGATTTAATCTCAATCCGCCACCCCTGGTCGTCGGCCAAATGCAGGTGTAGCATATTCAACTTATAATAAGCCATCTGATCGATCAGCTTTTTCACATCATCAACGCCAAAGAAATGGCGGGCTACATCAAGCATCATGCCTCGGTAGCCATAATCCGGATGATCGGTGATCGTTCCCGTTGCCAGATACCAGGGCCCTTTCTGGAGCTCAGCCTGTTCAATCTTCGCCGGAAGGATTTGCCGAATTGTCTGCACACCATAGAATGCTCCGGTAGCAGCCGAAGCCGTAAGCGAAACAAGTTTAGGGGTGATCTCCAGTCGGTATCCTTCGCTTCCGGTTGAAATATCCGGAGCAAGGGCCAGATAGACCCCTTCTTCAGGAGCAGCAGAGGTGGCTTTCACTTCGAGCGGGAACCCTGTCGCAGGCCGGAGTTTTTCTGCCAGAAATTGCCCAACGCCCATCAGTTCATCCGAACCTTCCTGGACATAGATAACCGTTTGCCGGTTGATTTTAAATACATGCCCGGTCCCGGTTACCGAAAGCGGCTTGGGAATAATCCGGGCCAATGCCAGGTCTTTTTCTTCTTTCGTAATGCACCCTTCCTGAATTAGCAACATACAAAAAACAAAAAAGGTAATCGCGTAATTGATTGGTTTGTGGTATGCCATAAGATTTCGTTTTGTTTGAAGGGTTAAATTTAACGTTTCCAAAAAGAAAAACTATTGTTGCCATGAGCAACAATACAACAAAAAACATCAACACCTGGAAAAACTTGATTGGTAAAAAACCGTTACTTCCCATTTCCCTTAAAACAGTCCATAAGGGTATAAATGAGAATCTTAAAGTCAAGATAAAGCGATATATTCTTTAGATAAACCAAATCGTACGGCATGCGCTCGATCATTTCATCGACATTCGATGCATAACCATATTTTACCTGTCCCCAAGACGTAATTCCGGGGCGGAGCTTTTGCAATTGTTTGTAATGCGGAGCCTTCTGCACAATCTGATCAATGTAGAATTTCCGTTCCGGACGAGGTCCCACCAGCGACATATCACCAATGATTACATTATAAAACTGTGGAATTTCATCCAGATGGGTACGGCGTAAAAACTGCCCGAGCTTGGTAATTCGTGGATCTTCGCGACTAGACAACATCGGCGTACCATTCTCTGCCCCATTAACCATGCTGCGAAGTTTGTAGATAGTGAATGGCTTCCCAAAGCGCCCGATACGTTCCTGACTGTAAATTACCGGCCCTTTCGACTCGATTTTTATCCATATCGCCAGAACGAGGGTTACCGGAGAAAGTACGATCAGGGCAAGCAACGAGAAAACAACATCGATCAGCCGCTTCATGTTCTCCTGCCAGGCTGGCATCAACCCGTTGGAAATTTTAATAAGCGGACTGCCATAAATGGTGTTGGCCTTTACGTGCCCCGAGAGCATGTCAAACAAATCAGGAATGCCCCAAACCGTGATTTGCCGGTTCTCGAGCAACATCAGGATCTCACTTAGCAAACCATGTTCCGACGATTCGATCGCAATGATGATTTCCTCAATCCCATATCGGTCAATCACCGAAGGCAACTGGCGGTAATCGCCCAGGTTGGGAATATGCGAGGCCAACGAATATTCATTGGTTTCAATCACGCTCAGAAATCCGACAAACTTATTTCCGGCTGGCCTGTACTGGGTTTCCATCTCCTGAAATATTTTCACTGATTTTTCATTTCCCCCAATGATCAGTGTATTAAACCCTAACTTACGCTGGTGTACACGATGTGCAGTCCGCGTGGTAAGGATCAACCGGAAAAGGTAAGTAAACGAAAACTGAAGCGTCAGTAGTGTAAAAAACAAACTATAGTAGTTCTTGTAATTCCCGATAGAATCATTTAGAAGCAAGGTAAAAAAAACGATAATCACTCCAATGATCGAAGTCAGCATCGTTTGACCAAGTTCAATCAGGCGCGATTTGCGATAAATGTTAGTATATTGCCCGACAATATAGTAGAGCGTTACCCAAAACAACGGAATAAAAAACAGGGCTAAGTAAAATTTGCTGGTTAGTTCGATCGGGATGTCAATCCCAAACTTCTGTGGCTCGATATAAACCTTCCGGTACAGATAAAATAAAACCCAACTGATAATTGCGGCAAGAATATCAAAAATCAAATATTTGGCAACCTGTACCCTTTTATTCATAGACTTTGTTTGGCTGGGAAGAGTTCTGATTCAGAAACGCTCATCCCTGAAAAATATTGCTGCGAAGGTAGGTATTTTGCTGAATAATCTGAAAGCTGCCAGATGGCATATTTTGCGTTTGGAAACCGGCTATACGTGCAGGTCGTTGTGCCGCATCCGCTCTTTCAACTCTTCGAAAACCGGACGGATTAAGCCGAAATCGTCAAACGACAACTGTTCTGAATTTACCGGAGCTTTTTCGCTCAGAAAGTTTCGAATTGCCGCCAACAAGCCGTTTTCATCCGAATATGCAAAGAGGCCCTGCTCAAAATGTTTGATCAATATGCCATTGTTCCCTGCTATTTCGATAACCGATTCGGAAAGGTCTTGGCTAACAGTAATGTTATTCACTGTCCCGTTCTCATATTCTATCCGGAAATTCACCAAGGCATGTGGCTCCGGGCGGCTATACACATCGAGCCGTTTCGGATGGTTCTGCGCTTTTTTGCACAAACCAAGCATCAGCTGCTGAATTTGGGTTCCCCAGTTTTTTTGAGCACCGTGAAAACAGGTCCGAACCTGCACCAATTCCGGAGAATCGCTCTTTTGCTGAAAGATTTCAAACTGACTGCAGGAAAAAAACGGGCTAAAAAGCCTGCACGAAAAGCCAGCTTCCCGCTCAAGTTTGATAATTTCATTAATGTCGGCAGCCGAAGCTTCAGGTAACGCATGCAAAAAAAGGCGCTTCGAACGGCGAATTAGCTGGCGGACCATATCCGGGCTCAGGCTCTTTTCGCCAAGTACCAGAATTGTGTCAGAACTATCCATCAATTCTCCGGGATTATAAATAACGTTGAACTGATCAGAAACAGCTGCCCCTCCCGAAAAATAAATACCTTTCAGGTCAACGTCGGGCAAGTGCGATACCGCCTGCAACACCGAGCGTGTAATGGTTTGGTCAACTATAATCCCGAGTTTTATCATACTTGCAAAATAGGAATAAATTAAAAATCCGTATTATTGTTAGAAGAAGAACTTTTCAACTGCAACTGTTGATAAGGGTTTTATAGCGCAAGGGAGCAAAAAAGCGATTTTCATTATTTTTGAAACATTTAAAAGGCAATCGATGGATTACCAAGACACACTACGACATCAGGGACTCAGAAAAAGATTGGTTGACGGACTTCAGGTTAAAGGAATCCGGGATGCAAAAGTATTGGCAGCCATTGGCAAAGTACCGCGCCATTTATTTTTAGACAGCAGTTTTATTCAATTTGCCTATAAGGACCAGGCCTTCCCAATTGGTGCCGGACAAACTATCAGCCAGCCATATACTGTGGCCTTTCAAACGCTTTTGCTTCAGGTTGAGCCACACGACAAGATCCTGGAAGTCGGAACAGGCTCCGGATATCAGGCTGCTGTGCTTATCGAAATGGGAGCAACGGTTTACACGATCGAACGGCAAAAAGAACTGTACCTGAAAACGCAGGCGCTGCTGCCACAAATTGGTTATAACCCGAAATTTTTTTATGGAGATGGCTACAAGGGACTACCAACCTATGGCCCTTTCGATAAAATTATTGTCACAGCCGGCGCTCCGATCATTCCTCCGGATTTGGTCCAGCAACTAAAAATTGGCGGACGGATGGTCATTCCGCTTGGTCCACCCGAGAAACAAGTAATGACACTCGTTATCAAAACCGGAGAAAACGAATTTGTCAAGGAAAACCACGGAACATTTGTGTTTGTTCCGATGTTAAAAGGAATAGTTAAATAAATCAATTCAATGATCCAAATAAAGAAATTTACGTTTAACCCGGTTCAGGAAAACACGATCGTCCTTTCCGATGAAACCGGAGAATGTGTTATTGTTGATGCCGGATGCTACTTCGACGACGAGCGCGACGAACTCGACACCTACATCCGGCAAAACAACCTGAAGCCGGTTCAACTCATCAATACCCACTGTCATTTCGACCATATTATGGGCGTTGCCCATTGCCGTGCGGTGTACAAACTTCCGCTGACAATTCATCCTGCCGAGTCTGTGCTGATTGACCAGGCAGTTGCACATGGCGACCTGTTTGGCATCCCGATGGAACCGGTGGACCCGGCCGATCAATATTTCAACGAAGGCGACGAAATCCGCTTCGGGAACTCGCGACTGCAGGTTATTGCAGCTCCCGGCCACTCGCCCGGAGGCGTCGTTTTCTACAATCCGGAAGAAAAATTTCTGATTGCCGGCGATGTGCTTTTCTACGGCAGCATTGGCCGTACCGACTTACCCGGAGGAAGTTACGAACAACTGGTCGGCAATATCAAAAACAAACTGCTTACGTTGCCTGAAGAAACTGTGGTTTATTGCGGACACGGACCAGAAACATCCATCGGGTTTGAGAAGAAAAACAATCCGTTTTTATCCTGAAAGAACTTGGTTTGTTACTGTAATACAGAGATAAATTCAAACACCACATTCCCCAGCTCATTCAAGTGAATGCAAAAACGAACGGAAGGCTGTTTCTTATTTTGAACAATATTCAGCACACGTCATTCAATAACTGTAGTATGGCGCCAGGAGCAAGGTTATTTATTGCCAGCCGCCTTCCCCGGAAAGCTCAGCACAAGCCCAATGCCAGTCAAGGCTGCAACCCCGGTAAAGATAAATGCTGCATCGGCGGATATACTCCAAAACATGCCGGTTAAAGCAGCTCCCAGAAAAGAACCAAAATACTGAAGACTGACCAGAATGCCATTGCCTTTCCCGCGTTGTCGGTTGTCCATGTCTTTGTTGGCCAACATAGGTACAATGGTCGAGATTGAGAATGAACCACACATCAATAGAATTGAACCCAACAGAATGCCGTTCATGCCGCGTGCATGCAGCAGCATAAACCCAATTCCGTCGAGAAAATACAGCGCGATAATCAGGCTGCGAGCTTTTCCCCTGACTGCTATTCTCGAAAAGACCTGAAGCAACCCGATCGCAATTAAGATGGAGGGCATCAGTACAATCCACATGCGGCTGGTTTCCAGAATTCCTTTCAGCAACAACGGTAACATGAAGAAAAAAGCCATCATCATCAGGTTGTTCACCGTGAGCATCAGGCCCATGGTCAGGTTTTTCCGGGTAAAAACAGTTTGTGTGGTTTTCTTTTGCGCGCAATACAACTTTCGTTGGGCCGGGTCTACCTGCCGGGTATCAAGCAACACCCATATAAGGCAACAAACAATCAATATTGCCGAGAAGACAAACATCTGGTCTACATTCAGAAAAATATGGATTAACGGGCCAATGGTGTACGAAAGCATAGTGAATGTTCCGATCACCGCACCCAGTCGGGTCAGTTCCCTGTCGCGGTCGTTGTCGCCCGATACCGACGAGATCCAGCTGTAACCCACCGTTACAATGGCTCCACTACCCTGCAGTGCCCGGGCAAAGATCAGCCAATAAATGTGGGTGGCATACGCTGCGGTCAGCAACCCTGCAATCAGCATGATCAATCCGGCCACCAAAACCTTTTTATAGCCAATGTGGTCGCTCAGGGCACCAAACGGGATCTGAAGCGCAGACTGGGTCAGCCCGAAAATTCCAAGCGCATACCCAATCAGGCCGGGAGTTCCGCCTTCCAGGTTCAGGGCATAGGCCGATAAAAACGGGATGATGATCGACATGGAAAAGAGCCGCATCCCCAAGGTAACCGAAATGACATTGGTCAAGTGGCGTGTTGTTTTACTCATGAGCCATAGTCTTAATATCTGGCTTAGTTCCGGAGTAGCTTTTGCCGGGCAAAGTTAGAACAAATAAGGAGAACAAGGTTCACTGACCCGAATAGTTGGTTTTTCAAATTCCAATCTCTTCCGAAATTCAGGTTGCTCAATCTGTTAAAGATATTAACTTTGCACCGCTTTAACGATTATCCGGAAAAAGAACACGATATGTCAGCAGATAACAGGTATATGGCGCGCGGTGTTTCGGCTTCGAAAGAAGACGTGCATAACGCCATTAAGAACATCGACAAAGGGTTGTACCCCAACGCATTTTGCAAGATTATCCCGGATGTTTTGGGTGGCGATCCGGAATGGTGCAACATTATGCATGCCGATGGCGCCGGGACCAAATCGTCGCTGGCTTACCTGTACTGGAAAGAAACCGGAGACCTGTCGGTTTGGAAGGGCATTGCGCAGGATGCGCTGATCATGAATATCGACGACTTGCTGTGTGTGGGTGCAACCGACAATATTTTGCTGTCGTCGACCATCGGGCGGAACAAAAATAAAATTCCGGGCGAGGTGATCGCAGCCATCATTAACGGAACCGACGAGTTGTGTGCCGAACTGCGCGAGATGGGCATCGGTATTTATCCAACCGGTGGAGAAACAGCCGATGTGGGCGACGTGGTCCGTACCATCATTGTTGATTCGACGGTCACCTGCCGTATGCGCCGTGACGAAGTGATCTCGGCCGATCAGATTCAGGCCGGCGATGTGATTGTCGGGCTGGCTTCGTTCGGACAAGCCATTTACGAAAAAGAGTACAACGGCGGCATGGGCAGCAACGGGTTAACCTCGGCCCGTCACGATGTCTTTGCCAAATACCTGGCCACCAAATATCCGGAGAGTTTTGATCCGGAAGTGCCAGATGAACTGGTTTACTCCGGAACAAAAAAACTGACTGATACCATTGCTGAAGTCGGCCTCGATGCCGGGAAACTGGTGCTTTCGCCAACCCGAACATATGCACCGGTTGTAAAAGCCATTCTGGATAAACTCCGGAAAAATATCCACGGAATGATTCACTGCTCGGGTGGCGCACAAACCAAAGTGCTGCATTTTGTCGATAATGTTCATGTAATAAAAGACAACCTTTTCCCGGTTCCGCCGTTGTTTAAGATGATTCAGGAAGAATCAGGAACCGATTGGAAAGAAATGTACAAGGTCTTTAACATGGGGCATCGTTTCGAAATTTATCTGGCCCCGGAACTTGCCGGGCAGGTCATCGAAATTTCGAAAAGCTTTGGAATCGACGCACAGATTGTGGGCCGTGTTGAAGCCTGTGAAGGCAAAAAACTTACCATCAAATCACCTTTCGGCGAATTTGAGTATTAGGTTGGCTGTTCCTGTCCGGGATATCAGGCGTTAATTTGACATCTGATACCTAACGTCGAACGTCAAATGTCTTAAATTTTATTCACAGCAAACAGTATCAAATAAATATGGCAGATTATTCATTATTGGAAAAATACGAAGCGATTCAGCACCGGTTTGACGAAGTCGGGCAACAAATTACCGACCCGTCGGTTATGAGCGACATGAAACGCTACGTAAAACTTAATCAGGAATACAAACGGTTGGAAGCGCTGGTAAAAGCGTTCAAAGAGTACCGTGCACTGATCGAAAATATCGAATCGGGCAAAGAGATTCTGGAAAACGAATCGGATGCCGATTTGCGCGAAATGGCCAAAGAAGAAATTGAAAACAGCGAGGCTTTAATCCCGCAGAAAGAGCAGGAAATTCGGCTGTTGCTGGTTCCGGCCGATCCGGAAGATGGCAAAAATGCGATCCTTGAAATTCGTGCCGGTACCGGTGGCGACGAGGCCAGCCTGTTTGCCGGCGATTTGTTCCGCATGTACAGTAAATTTATCGAAAACCGCGGATGGCGCATGGAAGTCACCAACGTGAGCGAAGGAACTTCAGGAGGTTATAAAGAAATTGTAGCCAAAGTTTCGGGTGAAGGTGTTTATGGTATCCTGAAATACGAATCGGGTGTGCATCGCGTACAGCGTGTCCCTCAGACCGAAACGCAGGGGCGCGTGCATACTTCGGCAGCAACAGTGGCCGTTTTGCCTGAAGCCGAAGAGTTTGATGTTGAACTGAAAGAAAGCGACATCCGCAAAGATACGTACTGTTCATCCGGCCCGGGCGGACAGTCGGTAAACACGACTTACTCGGCAATCCGGTTGACACACATTCCAACCGGCATTGTGGTAACCTGCCAGGACGAAAAGTCGCAGTTGAAGAACCTCGCCAAAGCGATGGCCGAGTTGCGTACCCGTATTTACAACATGGAGTATCAGAAATACATCGATGCCATTGCCTCCAAACGTAAAACACTGGTTTCAACCGGCGACCGTTCGGCAAAGATCCGGACATACAACTGGCCGCAGGGACGTGTAACCGATCACCGGATTAACCTGACGCTGTATAACCTGCAGGCAATTATCAATGGCGAGATCGATGAAATCATCGAAAAACTGATGGTAGAAGAAAATGCCGAACGACTGAAAGAAGCTGAAATTTAAAGAGAAGCTCCATCTCTGCCTTCCCCCAAAGGGAAAGTAGAAAGAACAAGGCGTAATACAAATATTCATTAACAATAACCGACAAATCTTCCCCCCTTTGGGGGAATTAAAGAGGGCCTATATGAACCGCGAACAACTTTTTGAACAGATCAAACGCAAACGCAGCTTCCTGTGCGTCGGACTGGATACCGATATCCTGAAAATTCCAGCCCACCTGAAAGAAACCAGCGACCCCATATTTGCTTTCAATAAAGAAATTATTGATGCAACCCAAGACTTGTGTGTGGCCTATAAACCAAACCTGGCTTTTTACGAAAGCCTGGGTGTTTCAGGCTGGTCGAGCTTAGAGAAAACAGTGAACTATATCCGCGAAAAATATCCGGAGCAGTTTATTATTGCCGATGCCAAACGTGGCGACATCGGGAATACGTCGAACCTGTATGCCCGTGCTTTTTTCGACCATATGGATTTTGATGCGGTCACTGTAGCTCCATACATGGGCGAAGATTCGGTAAAGCCGTTCATGACTTATCTGGACAAATGGGTGATCCTGTTGGCGCTGACGTCCAACAAAGGAGCAGCCGATTTTCAATATCTGAGAAACAGCGAAACGGGCGATCAACTGTTCGAGTCAGTGCTGAAAGTCTCGCAAAACTGGGGCTCGCCCGACAATATGATGTACGTGGTTGGCGCCACCAAAGCCGAAAAGCTGGAAGAAATCCGCGAAATTGTTCCCGATCATTTTTTGTTGGTCCCGGGCGTCGGGGCCCAGGGCGGAAGCCTGGAAGAAGTAGCCAGGTACGGTATGAACGATCAGTGCGGGTTGTTGGTAAACTCGTCACGCCAGATCATTTATGCCTCGAACGGAGAGGACTTTGCCGAAAAAGCCCGTCAGGAAGCGATGAATGTGCAGGTCGATATGGAAGAACTGCTGCTGGAAGCCGAACTTTTGTAAAATAAGTTATAACTCCAAATAGCTGATCCGGATGGCTTTTCTGCTCGCAGGAAAGTTTTCCGGATTTTATTTCTCATTTGATTCTTCTTTTTGATTTCTTTTTCCTATGACAAACACTGTTACTAATCCGATAATTGTTGGGCATCTCTAAAAACCCAATGTTAATATATTTGTTTAATTGTTAATATTTTAAGCATGGGATATATGGTTAGATTGCCTATTTTACAGTACAAAAAAGAGCAACAATGAAGAATATCAATATGCTAGGCCTATTTGACG
>JAJUGZ010000146.1 GCA_029265715.1 Bacteroidota bacterium | reverse complement strand
TTAAACATTAAGCTGGAAAAATTGTTTGGAATCTCAACAAAACAGAATCATTCTAAATAATTCCTGACAGCACAACAGAACAAACTAAACTAAAAACTAAAAACTAAAAATGAACACGTTACAACGTATTTTCTTCACGGTTTTATTTTCTACGTTTTTCTGTCCGTTTAACATGTTTCCTCAGACAAACCCCGTGAAAGATCCTGAAATAGGCGTTGTTGAACACCTTGATGATTTTATTCCACAAGACATCTATCTGATCGACGAAGATTCGCAAAAAGTTGTTTTGACCGATTTAATCGACAAACCCACTATCTTAAACTTTGTCTATTTCCGGTGCCCGGGAATTTGCAGCCCACTGATGGAAGGCATTGCCGACGTGATGGATAAATCAGATTTGGTTCCCGGCATCGATTACCAAGTACTCACCATTAGTTTCGACCCCCGCGAAACCATTGACCTGGGAATACACAAAAAGAAAAATTATCTCAACCTTGTAACCCAAAAGGAACGCATTGCACGAGGCTGGCGTTTTTTTGTATCAGACAGTGCCAGTATTGCCCGGGCGACAAACGCTGTCGGGTTTAAATATAAACGTGTCGGGAATGATTTCACGCACGCAGCCAGTGTGATTGTTGTTAGTCCGGACAAAAAGATTACCCGTTACCTGAACGGACTGTATTTCTTGCCATTTGAATGGAAAATGGCCATCATCGAAGCATCAAAAGGACAATCAGGACCAAGCATCAACAAGATACTTCAATACTGTTATTCGTACGATCCGGTTGGACAAACGTATGTATTAAACGTTACGAAAGTAGCGGGGACATTGATTATATTCTTCGCACTTGTTATCTTTTTGATACTCATCCTGAAACCCCAAAAAAACAAATAAACATCTAATTTATGCAAGCAGCAACTCCGATTCCAACGGATGTAAGTTATCTGGAATATAAAGGTAAATACAAAGGCATCTTTAGTTGGATATTTTCGACCGATCACAAACGTATTGCATTGTTGTACCTGTATTCGATGATGGTGATGTTCCTGGTTGGCGTACTTCTGGGACTGGCAATGAAACTGGAACTAATTGCCCCGGGCAAAACCATTATGGAGGCCAAAGATTACAATGCAGTCTTCACCGTCCACGGTGTTATTATGATCTTTATGATTGTAGTACCGGGACTTCCGGCAGTATTTGGCAACTTTTTGTTGCCTATCATGATTGGGGCAAAAGACGTGGCATTTCCCAAGCTGAACCTCCTTTCGTGGTACATTTATGTGCTGGGGGCGCTTTTGGTAATTGCTTCGGTCTTGTTTGGGAACGGCACTCCGGATACAGGCTGGACATTTTACGCCCCATACAGTTTTAAAACAGGAACAAACCTGCTGCCGGCTATTTTTGGCGCTTTTGTCCTCGGGTTTTCATCGATCCTGACCGGGCTAAATTTTATTGTGACCATACACCGAATGCGGGCCCCCGGAATGACCTGGACCAAAATGCCGCTATTTCCCTGGACACTTTACGGGACCGGCTGGATCCAGTTGCTTGCAACTCCCGTGGTAGGAATCACTCTTGTCTTAGTCTCGCTCGAACGAATTTTCGGAATCGGGGTATTCGATCCGGCACTGGGCGGAGATCCGATCCTGTATCAACACTTATTCTGGATTTATTCACACCCGGCTGTTTACATCATGATCCTCCCGGCCATGGGGGCTATTTCCGAAATTATCCCGACGTTCGCGCAAAAACATGTTTTCGGGTACCGCGCCATTGTTGCTTCGACACTGGCCATTGCATTTGTCGGGTATTTTGTGTGGGGGCACCACATGTTTACCGCCGGCATGAGCGGAACAGCCCAATATACGTTCTCACTACTAACTTTCCTGGTTGCTATTCCGAGCGCCATCAAGGTATTTAACTGGATTTCGACCATGCACCAGGGCTCAATCAGGCTCGAAACGCCTTTTTACTGGGCTGCTTCGTTCATCTTTGTGTTCATGATCGGCGGATTATCCGGACTGGTATTAGGCTCGCTGGCAACCGACGTTTATGTGCACGACACAGCTTTTGTTGTGGCACATTTTCACTTTATCGTGTTTGGCGGCGTCGGGTTTGCATTTTTCGGGGCGATCCATTACTGGTTTCCCAAAATGTTTGGGCGCATGTACGATAAAGGATTGGCCAATACCGGCTGGATTGTCTTCTTCATCGGGTTTCTGGCTCTTTACGCTCCCATGTTTTATTTGGGAATGAAAGGAATGCCGCGCCGCTATTACGACTACCTGCCCGAATTTCATGCCGCCAATATTTTATCGACACTTGGAAGCTGGGTCATGGCTTTTGGCTTGGTTATTATCCTGATCAATCTTTTCCGATCGGCCAAACATGGCCCGAAAGCTGATAAAAATCCATGGAACGGCAAAACGCTTGAATGGACTGTCCCCTCACCTCCTCCGGTCGAAAATTTTGCAGAAACTCCGGTTTATGGAGAAAAAGATGGTCCCTACGAATACCAATAAAGCACCAATTATATGGAACATACTGTACACCAAACCCACGACCATTACGATCCGGAAGCCTCAAAAATCGGGATGTGGCTGTTTATCTTTACCGAGCTGCTCCTGTTTGGCGGGCTGTTTGTGATTTACAGCGTTTACCGGTTCTTAAATCCGGAAGCTTTTCATTTGGCTGCCGAAGAACTTAACCGGGCAATTGGCACAATCAATACCATCATACTCTTGGTCAGCAGTGCAACAATAGCCATGGCCACTTCGGCTATCCAGAAAAATAACAAACGGCAAACCTTGCTCCTGATGTTGGTAACCGTTTTGCTGGCATTGACATTTCTGGTGAATAAATATTTTGAATGGGGCGCAAAATTTGGTCACGGAATCTTTCCTGGCTCCGAACACATGATCCAGACCATGAGCAAAGGAGAAATCCTGTTCTTCGGATTATATTTCATCATGACCGGGCTGCATGCTTTGCACATTATCATTGGAATGGCTTTTATCATCTTTGTCATGGTTCTCACAGCCAGGGGGAAGATACACTCCGAACGATTTGCATTGCTCGAAAACAGTGGGCTGTACTGGCACTTAGTCGATGTCATCTGGATATTCTTGTTCCCCTTGTTCTACCTCATTCACTAAAAACCAGCCCGATGGAAAAAGAAAAACACCACATTGTTGCCTTTCCGACCTACCTTTGGGTTTTGGTTGGATTAATAATCCTGACTTTTCTGTCAGTTGGCATCACCAGTATCGAATTGGGAGAACTCACCGTCGCAGGGGCCCTGGTTATTGCATCGGTAAAAACGCTGCTTGTACTTACCTATTTCATGCACCTGAAATTCGATAAACCGTATATCCGGATTATGGTCGGTTTTGTTTTTGCCGTCTTTCTGGTTGTGATAATCATTACTTTTTTTGACTACTATTACCGATAGAGCGCCATGTATATCTTATCAACGCAAGCATCAAACTTTGTATCCGGGGTCGACAAAGCATTCCTGATTATTCTCGGAATATCGTTCCTTTTCCTGATCGGATTAACACTGACCATGTTGTATTTCATTTATAAGTACAACCGGAAAAAACACCCCCAGGCGACCCAAATAAAAGGCAGCACAACGCTCGAAATAGTCTGGACGGTCATCCCGACCATTCTGGTCATGGTTATGTTTTACTATGGCTGGGCTGGTTGGCATTTTATGAAAAAAGCCCCGGAAGACAGTTTCAACATCAAGGTAATTGCCCGGATGTGGAATTTCACGTTTGAATATGAAAACGGGAAACGCACCGATACTCTTTTTGTACCGAAAAACAAAGCCGTTAAACTGAACCTGAATTCGATGGATGTGGTCCACAGTCTCTACATCCCATCTTTCCGCGTAAAAGAAGACGTGGTGCCGGGGAAAGAAAAAATGATGTGGTTCATTCCGCAGAAAGAAGGTATTTACGAACTTTTCTGCACCGAATACTGCGGCCTGCAACACTCATACATGTACAACTGGGTTAAAGTAATGCCCGAAGACCAGTTTGATAATTGGTATGCCGATACCACCCGACAAGAAACAACTGCCGTGATCGAATCGCCGGCAGCCTCCGGCAAACGAATCATGAAAAACATTGGCTGCTTTGCCTGCCACACCGTTGACGGATCAAAATTAGTCGGGCCTTCATTCAAAGGATTATACGGCGAAATGCAGACCGTGGTAACCGGAGGGCAGGAACGGCAGGTCGAAGCCGATGACGAATACATTAAAAAATCGATCTACGACCCGAATGCCGACATTGTAAAAGGGTTCAACAAAGGACTAATGTTGCCTTATACCAATCAGTTGTCGGAAGACAACATCAGACAAATCATCGAATACCTGAAAACGCTCTAATCGTTGCAATGGGTGATTATCCAAACATAAAAGATATCCTGGAGCTGGGGAAAGCCCGGATTTCATTGCCGGTAGCCCTTTCATCAGTAACGGGCTATGCCCTGGTTGCCAAAAACGTAGGACCAGAAGCATTCATGCTGGCTTGCGGGGTGTTTTTTATGTCGTGTAGTTCGGGGGCTTTAAACCACATTCAGGAGCGCCGGGCCGATGCCTTAATGCCCCGCACCCAAAAGCGCCCGATCCCTTCCGGGAGAATCGGATTAGCACAAGCGTGGATAATCGCTTTGACCTACTTTGCCGTTGGAAGTTTCATCCTGTTCCTGAATTTTAAACCAACAGTATTCGCCATCAGCTTTGTAACACTGCTTTCGTATAATGCTATTTATACGCCATTGAAAAAAGTTACTGCTTTTGCTGTCGTGCCCGGATCGCTGGTCGGTGCACTCCCTCCATACATTGGCTGGATTGCAGGAAATGGCTCGTTGCTTTCGGGGGACATTTTCATCGTATCTCTCTTTTTTTTTATCGGACAAATTCCACATTTCTGGCTCCTGCTGCTCATGTTTGGCAACGAATATAGCCTGGCCGGATATCCGAGCCTGAATTCCGTTTTCAACGACCAGCAAATCAAACGGCTTAGTTTCACGTGGATATTAGCAACCATTGCTGCCGCACTGATTGTCGGGACCCGTGTTTTCAACACGCGCATTGCGTTGCTTTTGTTATTGATATACGTTTTCTACATCGTCGGTACGCTGGCAGGTAATTTAATACTGAAAAAAGAACTGCCGCCACGGGCTACTTTTTTCAAGCTCAATATTCTATACTTGTGTATGATGTTTTTTCTGATCGCCGATCGCATTCTTTTGTAACACCAGACAACCTTCTCCGGATTTAAATTGTTACATATCGATAATTGAATATGAATCTTAAACGCGTATTTATAATGTTCATAACAGGTTTAATTACAGGAATTTTAGTTTCAGGAATTGTTTTAATGGTTGTTTTTCGAAGAATGATGTTCATCGAAAGCGAAAGTAAGTTCGACTTCGCAAAAACCAAGGATGAGCTAACTGTTCAGGTACAGCAAAATAAGTGGAGTATGCCCAACCAGTACGATCTGCAACAAATCATGGCGAAAAATGGATACAAGGTAAAGCCGGTGAACGTATTTTCGGTTTGTAAACCCGACATTGCGGCCAGGGTGCTGAGTGACTCGACAAACCAACATATTTCAGCAATAATGCCCTGCCGGATCTCCGTGTACGAAAAAGCCGACGGGAAAACCTACATTTCCCGGATTAACACCCGGCTTCTGTCCGCTTTATCAGGCCGAAATGCCAAATCGGTGATAGGAGACGCTGGTGCCGGAGTAGAAAAAATTGTTCAACAAATTATAAAACGTTAGTATGCGCCCGGGATTTATTTTCGTGCTTCTGACAGTGTTCTTTTCAGGAGCCTGTACTCAAAAAACAAAGCTGGCAGATAGTTCCACAAAATCACTGGTCCCCGTTGTAAAAGATACCATTTTCAAAGTCGAAGGCATGAGCTGCGAGCATTGTGAAATGTCGATTACCAAAGGAGTTCTGGAATTGACCGGGATTGACAGCGTTAAAGCCAACCACCTCGATTCGACTGCTTTTGTTCGTTTTGATTCCAGCCAAACTACTCCCGACGAAATTATTGCAGCCATCGAAAAGCGTGGTTATACGGTTGTTCGATGAGTGTATTAATGGAAAAATAAATATGCAACAAGTATGGCTGCAATAGCGCCGACCAAATCGGCAATCAACGCACAAACAACAGCATAACGGGTATTTTTAATACCAACAGCGCCAAAATAAACAGCCAGAATGTAGAACGTTGTGTCGTTGGCACCCTGCACTGTCGAAGCAACCCGACCCACAAACGAATCGGCGCCATAGCTTTTCATGGCATCGACCATCATGCCCCGCGATCCGCTGCCACTTAAAGGCTTCATTAAAGCCGTAGGCAAAGCCGGAATAAAATCGGTATTAATTCCCTCCCGGTTGAATGCCCATTCTATTCCGGAAATAATCCAATCAAGCGCTCCCGAAACCCGAAAAACGCCAATGGCTACCAAAATGGCAATCAGGTAAGGAATGATCATGACAGCCGTGCTAAACCCCTCTTTTGCTCCTTCAATAAACGCGTCATATACATTGATTTTTTTTCTGATTCCCAGCAAAATAAACCCAGCAATCACAGAGAACAGAACAACATTGCTGGCCACACTGGAGATTGTTTGTATCTGATCTTTGTCTAATCCGGAAAAGTACCAGATCATCGCTGCAATTAAGACGGTTAACCCTCCGATATAGGATAAAATGACCTTGTCAAACAGATTTATTTTTTGATGAAAGGACACCGAGATAAGGCCGGCCAAAGTAGAACAAAATGTTGCAATCAGAACCGGAATAAATATATCAGACGGATTGGCGGCTCCCATCTGAGCCCGAAAAACCATGATACTGACCGGAATAATAGTTAATCCGGAGGCATTTAAAACCAAAAACATAATTTGGGCGTTCGACGCCGTATCTTTATTCGGATTTGACTCCTGCATTTCCTTCATTGCCTTCAACCCCATCGGTGTTGCAGCATTATCGAGGTTGAGCATATTCGCTGCAATGTTCATCATGATCGCCCCATGAGCCGGATGGTCTTTCCCCAACTCGGGGAACAGCTTATTGAAAAACGGGCCAATTAACCTGGAAAACACTTTTACAGCGCCACCCCGCTCCCCGATTTTCATGATTCCCATCCACAACGTCAAAACACCAGTCAGCCCTAATGAGATCTCAAATCCGGTCTTTGCCATGTCGAAACTCGAAGCCATCATTTGAGAAAAGATTTCAACATCCCCCATAAAGACTAATTTGATTAACCCTATAAAAAATGCCACCAGGATGAAAAAAATCCAGATATAATTGAGAGCCATTGGTCGATTTTATCAGTATTTACGGCTTAAATATACAAAAAAACGGCTGCCACCCTAAAATATACAAGCTGCTACCCGAAAGATTAATAGCTACCATTTAGAAATAGAAAAGCCGGAAGTATAAGAGACTGTTTAAATTTATAAAAAAAGAAATATAAAACATTGATTATCAGTTGTTTAGACGAATAAGTTTCACTAACTTAATGGTTCCCAAACTGTTAAGAACTCATGAAACACTATTCAACCAACATCACCGATAGCC
>JAJUGZ010000025.1 GCA_029265715.1 Bacteroidota bacterium | reverse complement strand
TACCACAATATGTTACTCATCGAACGATTTATTGGCGTGTTCGCTGTAAACCCAAACAAACTAAAAAATCAAGATATTGTCAAAGAACTTATATATTTCGGCACTATTGCCGCTTAAAATTTAACGGAGTATTGTTAATTTGCAAGTCCAAATAAATAGCATGTATAACGCACACATTAAAACGGTGGCAGAATTGCCCAAAGTAGCCAAATCGTTCCTGAAAGCGTTTGAAAACGACCGTGTTTTTGCGTTTTACGGGAAAATGGGAGCTGGAAAAACAACCTTCATTAAACGGCTTTGCCGCGAACTGGGTTCGGCTGATAACATCACCAGTCCGTCCTTTGCTTTGATCAATGAATACACAACATCAGACGGTACGGTGGTATACCATTTCGATTTTTATCGGATTAAAAATATCGCCGAAGCATTCGATATGGGATACGAAGATTATATCTACAGCGGAAATTATTGCTTTATCGAATGGCCTGAAAAGATTGAGGAGATCTTACCCGACGGAGTTGTCGAAGTCCGGATTGAAGAATCGGAAGACGGGACACGAACAATTTCTGCCCAACGATTGTAGATTATTTGCGTATAAAACGGTAACTGCATAAATCCAAGTTAAAATGAGCGAAAAAGAACATCGACCGGAAATGAAGCCGCTTGAAAAAACATTGTTGTTACCGAAGGAAGAAATGCTCGAAATCAGGAGAAAAGGGAAAAAAATCCGGATCGGGATCCCGTCTGACGCCCCCAAAGTTGAGTACCGTGTCCCGCTTACTCCTCAAGCCGTAGAACTGCTGATCTCGTACGGGCACGAAATAATCATAGAAACCAATGCCGGCAAAGCGGCCAGTTACTCCGATGAACAATACCGCGAAGCAGGAGCCCTTGTGGTAGATAAAAAGCAGGATGTATTTGAATGTGACTTGATTTTACGGGTTGCTCCTTTTAGTGAAGATGAAATTGAAATGCTCAAAGGCCATCAGGTGCTGATTTCGTATATGCAAATGCACTCGCATTGTCCCAACTCGATCCAGAAACTGATGCAGAAAAAGGTAACCACCATTGCCTACGAGTACATGGAAACCGAAGCCGGATGCAAACCGGTTGTCCAACTGATGAGCCAGATTTCAGGAAACACATCGGTGACCTTAGCCAGTGAATACCTGAGCAATTCCCGCGATGGCAAAGGGGTCTTACTGGGCAGTGTCACCGGAATTTCGCCAACCGAGATGGTCATTTTAGGATCGGGTACTGCCGCCGAATTTGCAGCCCGGGCCGCCCTGGGATTTGGGTGCAGCGTGAAAATTTTCGACGACGATATCCTAGCGCTCCGGAAGCTGGAAGAAAAACTGGGGCAACGCATATTTACTTCGGTTTTTTACCCGAAAGTGCTCAAGAAAGCGTTAAAGTCGGCTGATGTTGTTTTAGGGGCTATGCCGGTTGGTGAAAATCCCAAATTTCGCGTTCCGGAAGAGATGGTAAAAAAAATGAAACCGGGAACCGTTATTATTGACCTGAACGTCGGCCAGGGCGGATGCTTTGAGACTTCCAGAAGCACAGACCTGAAAAACCCGACTTTTATTGAACATGGTGTGATCCATTATTGTGCCCCCAACATTGCTTCTATCGTTTCTCGTACAGCGTCTATCGCGTTAAGTAATATCCTGGCGCCAATCCTGATCACATTTGGCGAAATTGGCGGCGTTGAGAATTACATTAAAAACTCGAGGAGCTTCCGTAAAGGAGTGTACATTTATAACGGCATCCTGACCAATGGAGACCTTGCTGAAAAATTTAATTTACCCTATACCGACATAAACCTGCTCCTGGCTGTTTACTAAACTTCGGCCAGGATGAGCATCGAGATTCCTTCGACCCAAATGTCTTTGCCTGAAAAAGCTTTTTCGGCCGACAAATCGATGGTTTGCCCCGAGGCAACAATCCGCCAGTTTTTACCGGGATCGACCGGAACTTTCATCGTTGTGTTATTCCCGTTCAAAACAATAAAAATTGTTTTCCATTGGTCGCCATTGGCATGATTGATTAAAGAATAGGCAACTACACCCGGCTCATAATACGATGAAAACTGCAAATGCCCCCGGATCATTTCTGCGCTCGACATTCGAAAGGCCGGATGTATTTTCCGGAGCGCTATCAGATTTTGATAATAGCTGAAAACATCCTTAAACGAGGCTTTGCGTTCCCAATCGATTTGATTGATCGAGTCGTCGGAGTTATACGAATTGTGGTCGCCATATTTGGTCCGGCAAAATTCTTCGCCGGCATGAATAAACGGAATACCTTGCGAAGTTAAAACAATAGCCCCGGCCAGCATGACCATTTTCCGGATTGATTCGGCAGTTGATTTGGGCACACTGATGGTTAATTTGTCAAACAAGGTATAATTGTCGTGGCACGATGCATAGTTCACGCATTGGTACGGTTCGCTGGCCCACGGCGATGGCGAACTCTGAACGTAAGCATACACAATCTGCGGATGAAAGCAGGCTGCAACAATGCCAAATTTCAACCGTTCCTCGTCCAGCGTCCGTCCGCTCACAAAACCCTGCCCGTGCCCATCAAAATTATTCCCTTTGATGGCATCGCGAAAATCATCGTTAAACACGGCAATGCGGTTCATTTTAGCCACGTTGTGTTTGACAGCCCGTAAGCGTTCGTCGAGCGGCGATTTATCAGCGGTCCAGCCTTCTCCGTATAATAAAATATCCGGAGAAATGCGGTCCATCTCCTGCCGGATATGGTTCATGGTAACCAGGTCGTAAACCCCCATCAGGTCGAAGCGGAACCCATCAATGTGAAATTCTTTTGCCCAGTACTTTAACGAATCAAGAATGTACTTGCGGACCATGCTCCGCTCGGTTGCCAATTCGTTCCCGCAACCACTGGCATTTGAAAATGCGCCGTTGCTTTTTTGGCGGTAGTAGTAGCCGGGAACGGTCTGGTTAAACCACGAGCGGCGCGTGTACCCGGTATGGTTATAAACCACATCCAAAACAACACCAATCCCCGCTTTATGCAAAGCCATTACCAATTGTTTGAACTCGGTAATTCGCGATGGATTATCGGGGTTCGTAGCATAACTGCCTTCCGGCGCATTGTAATTGAGTGGATCGTAACCCCAGTTGTACGATTTCTCCGGATGACTTTCATCGACACTAAAAAAGTCGGAAACCGGGAGTAAATGAATATGGGTAACGCCCAGCTCTTTCAGGTGGTCGATCCCGGTTTTTAGCCCTTGTGGCGACAGAGTACCTTCTTCTGTAAAAGCCAGAAACTTTCCTTTGTTTAACATTCCCGAAGCAGAAGAAATGGAGAAATCCCGGACATGAACTTCGTAAATGATCGCATCGGTCGGATGTTGGCAGGCCACCCGCCTGTCGTTTTCCCATCCTTTCGGATTGGTTTCCTCCGGATTAAAGATGAGCCCGCGCCGGCCATTCATGCCAACCAAACGGGCATCGGGGCCCGGTGTCTCATTCATCCATTCGTGGTCGAGTACCTGAAAGGTATAATACAGGCCTTTCAGATCGCTGGTTATTTCCGACGACCAGCAGCCCAGTGCATCTTTTGTCAACGGCTCAATCCGGATCGGGTCTGTCGATCGGCTCGTGGAATAGAGGCGGAAATCGACTTCGATTGCCGTGGGCGCCCATATCTTGATAGTCGTTTTTTCGGGGGTGTAACTAACTCCTAAATCATTCCCGCCATAATACGGGAAAACAGAAAAGTCTATATGATCAAATTTCCAATCGCGCATAATCAAGAGAAGAGGTTTTTTCGCAGCAGAATATTTCCGGATTTGAACCGGCGCCCTTTGGTATCGGTCACGATAACCTGACTTTTATGGTAACGTTTCAAACTTCGGTCGTGTTCAAAGAACAGGGCCAAATCGATGACCAATTGGTGCGTTTTCCCGGCTTCGAGGTAAAGCGGATAAATTCGTTGCCCGTTAATCCCTTTCAGTACAAAGCGCCGGGTTATCCAGTATTTTTTCAAAAGTAAAACTGGAGACTGAAGATCGGCGTCGTTTTTCCCGATGTTCCGGACTACCATCGTAAGTTTCTGCGGCCTGAACCGGCGGTCTTTGGTCAGGCTGACTTCAAGCCTGCTCCGTCCTTTGGTACGTGGCGGGCTGGGTGGAGACTGATAACCCGTACGGTTACGGAACCGAAACACGTTCCGGAGCGAACCGGCAGTGATAATCAGAATGATTGCACCGAACAGCCATAACAATTTATACCCTTCAGGGCCAATGCCGGTATTTGCTGCGATAACTATTTGCAGAAAGGCTAATCGGGTCATACTTAAAACTAAAAGTGAAGGATCTCTTTAATCTTTTTGTATCCGGTTTTACTGACTTTTAATTTCGTTTTATCTTTCAGGATGACAATGTACGATTCTTTTTCGTATTGCTGGATCTCGGCAATCTGGTCGACCTGCACAATGTACGAACGGTGAATCCGGATGAAGTTGCGCGGATCGAGGTTCGTCTCGAAATATTTCATGGTCTTCTGCTTCATGTGGCGCCCATCGTGCGTATAGATGAGCACATAATCGTCGAGCGACTCGACATAGCGGATCTGATCGACCGTGATGATATGAATTTTATGCCGGTCTTTTACAACCACGCGATCGATGTAGCTGCCCCGCCCGAAGTTAGTAAGTTCTTCAATTTTTTCGGAAGTGTCTTCGGCATTCTGTATACGGTGGACGACTTTTTCGACGGCCGATAACAAACGATCTTTCGAGAACGGTTTCAGCAGATAATCAACGGCATTAAACTCGAAGGCCTTCAACGCGAATTGATCGTAAGCTGTCGTGAATACAATTTCAGGTTTGTGGTCGAGCAGTTCGAGCATTTCGAACCCGGTAATTTTGGGCATCTGGATATCCAGAAAAACCAGGTCGGGTTTTTGTTCGTTGATCGCTTTTACTCCTTCGAAGCCATTTTCGCATTCTCCGATAATCTCAATATCCGGATGATCTTTCAGATACGAACGAAGCAGGTTGCGGGCCAGCTCTTCGTCTTCGATAATTAGCGTTCGTAATTTCTCGTTCATTGTTCTGCTTGTATTTGAGGAATGGTTATTTGTACTTCGAACCGGGTCCGGGAATCGGTAACTTTCATTAAATCGGGGTTCCCATAAATAATCTCAAGCCGCTGCCTGATGTTTCTCAGCCCAATGCCTTCGCCTCTTTTCTTCATCGAATCCGGATCATAATCGTTTATAATCGAAATGATTAAGTTCTTCCCGTCGCATTCCGATTTGGTCAGGATCGTGACCTGATCTGTTGTTTCGTAAACTCCGTATTTTATGGCATTTTCGTATAAAGGTTGCAAAATCATGTTCGGGATTTCGGCATCGAGGCAATTTACATCAATCTGAAATTCGGGGTTCAGCTTGCGCCCAAAACGAACTTTTTCGATACTCAGATATAATTTGCTATTTTCCAGCTCGCGACTGAATAACACTTTTTCCTTTTCTCCATGCTGAAGCGAATAACGCATGAAGTTCGACAGGTTGATAACCATTTCCTGCGCTTTCTCCGGATTACTGATCGTCAGCGACGAAATGGAGTTCAGGCTGTTAAAAAGGAAATGAGGGTTTATCTGCGATTTGAGCGCCTGGAGTTCCGCTTCGCGGATCAGCGCTTTAAGTTCGGCTTCACGCTTAATCTTTTCTTTAAAATTTTGCTGGAACATGAGGGCATAAAAGAAAACCATCATGACCATATACATGATATAACCGGCCAGAATTTTTGCAGGCAACGAACTGTATAAAAATTCGGTACGTTCCGGACTAAAAATCTTGAAAATCGTGAATGTGAAATAAATCCATACCCCGGATAGCAACGTAGCCGCCACGAGATTAAATAAAATGAGCCTCGAAACAGAAACTTCTTCCAGGCTGTTGTATTTGATGCTATACCAAATACTGGTCCCCAGAATCGGATACAGAATATATGTTGAAACAGCGTCGAGTATCGCGTTCTGAACCAATACATCGTACCAGAAAACCTGCAGTATGGCGTTTAATATTCCAATTATTGCCCAGAAAACAGCGTAGGCGAGCAACAATTGGTAGTTATTGGTCAACGGATGTTTCATCGAGGTTTAGCTGGATTATAGTTGTTCGGGGCCCGGCAAATACCGGAACTGGTTATTAAAAATGTTTAATTTCAACACCTCCAAAAATCGAGACTCCTTTTATTACAAGAGTTTTCGCCGGGTCGAAATATGTCTGGTTATAATTTGGTCCGCGTTTATCGGAAAAAGCGCCAAAAACAGTGGTCACTTCATTCCGTACATTCCAGTCCATCGGAATTTTGAAACCACATCCGCCAAATACGCTGGCACAGTCGATCACGGCTCCGTTTGGCGACAGTTTTGCCTGTCGCAGGTCATATTCAATACCGCCAAAGATGGCTGTTGCCTTTCCGCCAACCAACGACTGTGAAGTAATGAATAACTCGCGCCCCCCAAAAATTACAAAATCATCAAATGAGTTTATTGTGGTTGAGTTGCTCCCCGTAAAAAGGGTCTGGTCCTGGTCATGAACTTCCCGAAAAGTAGTGCGGTTTCGGAATAACAGTACCAACCCGATAATAACCAGCACCAGCGGCCATTTTATTTTCAAAATCTCGTGTGGAATGTGGATAATTTCAGGAACCAGGAAGAATGCACCAAGCAATATCAGGATCGCTCCTCCGGTCCGGTTCCCTCCGGCCAGAGAAATGGCTCCGATCGCAATCAGCAGCATTTGCCATGATATTAACAAATCAGCCAGATCCCAGGGGATCAGGTTTAATTTCTGTAAAATCAGGATAACCCCGACCGCAATCAGGATTACTCCAAAAATAAACCGCTTGTTGCTCCGGTCTTCCCATTTATCTTCTCTGTGCCTCATATTGAATGTGAATTTTTTTCTTTCTCTTTTTAAATCAACCAAATAACATTTATCCTGATCAAAGTAGTTTAATCAGGATAATTATACCAATAATAATTAACAAAACCGGAAAAAAGAATACCGCCAGTACACCTGGCAGACTTAATATTTGCGGCCAAAGCATCAGAATGGCAAGGGCCAGTAACAGAGCCCCGACCAAACGCCGCCCAAGAATCAGGAGCACGCCAATCAATAAAATGGCAACTGGCACCGACATGTGACCGAGCCAATGCCCTACATTCCCGAAGAACTGCCCAACTCCGGGAAAGAAATCGCCAAAGCCCGGAAGATTTATTTCCCATCCTATATTTTTCAGGATGAACAAAACGACCAGGATCAAAATTAAATACCCAAGGACCGATCCGTGCCCGTGCTTTTTATGACATGTATGTTCCTGATATTCCATGTTGCTTTTCTATTCAATTTCGAATGTAAAAGTAATTTGTGCAAAAAAAATGAGGATTGCCAGATCGGTTAACCTGGGGTAATTATCGGTAAGCGGCTTATCCTGAAACGGAAAGAGCGGGCTTGTGTTCCCGCTCTTCCTGATTTATCGGTCGAATTAACCGTTTTGTTTTATCTTCTGCCAGTTATCTTTCAGTTGAACTGTCCGGTTGAATACCGGTTTTTCAGGCGTCGAATCCGGGTCGACGGTAAAATACCCGAGCCGTTCGAACTGAAAGTGGTCCAGCGGTTTTACATTTTTCACAAAGGGTTCGATATAGCACTCCGGAAGGATTTTTAATGAATCCGGGTTCAGGAATTCTTTAAAATCGATGTCTTTGTGTCCATCTGGTTCTTCGTCGTTGAATAAGCGGTCGTACAGCCTGACTTCGGCTTTTACATTTTCGGTAGCCGAAACCCAGTGCAGGGTCGATTTTACCTTACGCCCGTCAGGCGAGTTACCACCCCTCGATGCCGGATCGTAAGTGCAATGTATTTCGACGATATGGCCTTCGGGGTCTTTAATAACATCGGTACAGGTTACGAAATAGGCATAACGCAAACGAACCTCAGTCCCCGGAGAAAGGCGGAAGAATTTTTTCGGCGGGTTTTCCATGAAATCTTCCCGCTCGATATAAATTTCGCGTGTAAACGGCACCATCCGTGTTCCCATGGCCGGGTCTTCCGGATTGTTGATGGCTTCCATTTGTTCAACCTGTCCTTCCGGATAATTGGTAATCACCACTTTCACCGGATCGATGACCCCCATCACGCGCTGGGCCCGTTTGTTCAGGTCTTCGCGGATGCTGTATTCAAGCAGCGAAACATCAATTACCCCGTCGGTTTTGGTTACCCCGATGCGCTCGGCAAACGCCCGGATTGACTCTGGCGTGTACCCGCGGCGGCGTAACCCGCAAATGGTAGGCATGCGCGGATCGTCCCAGCCATTTACATGGTTGTTTTTTACCAGTTCGAGTAGTTTGCGTTTACTCATAACCGTGTAATTCAGGTTTAAACGGGCAAACTCAATCTGACGCGGGCGATAATCGCTATCTTTTAACTGATCGATGAACCAATCGTACAACGGCCGGTGAACCTCAAATTCGAGGGTGCAAATCGAGTGGGTAATTCCTTCCCAGTAGTCACTCTGCCCATGAGCGAAATCATACATCGGATAAATACACCATTTATCGCCGGTACGGTGGTGCGGCGTTTTCATGATGCGGTAAATGATCGGGTCTCGCATGTGCATGTTGGGCGAGGTCATATCAATTTTAGCGCGCAAAACGCAGTCGCCTTCATTAAATTCGCCAGCTTTCATCCGCATGAACAGGTCGAGGTTTTCTTCCACCGAACGGTTTCGGTAGGGACTCTCGGTTCCCGGGCGCGTGGGCGTTCCTTTCTGGGCGCTGATGGTTTCGGCATCCTGATCATCAACATAAGCTTTCCCTTCTTGGATGAGACGAACTGCAAAATCGAACAATTGATCGAAATAATCGGAAGCGTAATACAGACGGTCGCCCCAATCGAAGCCCAACCAGTGCACATCTTCCATGATTGACTCCACATATTCGGTATCTTCCTTTGACGGGTTGGTATCATCGAAACGCAAATTGGTTAACCCGTTATACTTTTGGGCAGTCCCGAAATTCAGGCAAATTGACTTGGCATGTCCAATATGCAGGTACCCATTGGGTTCGGGAGGGAACCGGGTATGTACCCGCCCGCCGTTTTTACCAGCCTTCAGTTCTTCATCTATAATCTGGTGAATAAAATTGTTGGTCTTTACAACACCTTCTTTTTCAATCGTATTTTCACTCATGCTGATCTTTCTTTTTGTTTGGCTTTTTCAGGATTGCTGACAAAAGTACAAAATGATTTCTCCCGTAGGATATTCGCCCTTTTTAAAATTGGTTTCAGGAACAATAAAATTAATTTTGCTCTTCCTGATAAAAGCAAACAAATGGCGCTGATTGAAATAGAAGGAATGGAGTTTTATGCTTTTCACGGTCATTTTGCCGTCGAAAAAGTTGCCGGGAACCGGTTTATTGTTGACCTGAAAATTGAGGCGGATGTTTCCCTGGCCGGCCAGACCGACCGGTTGGAAGATACATTGGACTACTCGAGGGCCTATCAATTGGTGAAAGAAGAAATGGGAAAGCCTTCCGATTTACTCGAAAATATAGCCTGCCGGATTATAAGCCGGGTCAGATCGGAGTTTCCTGCCGCCGAGAAAGTCTGGGTTAAAGTCTCGAAAATGAACCCGCCGATGGGAGGCCCAATTGAAAAAGTCAGCGTTAGTTTTTCCGGATAAAACAACCCGCTGGTTCTTGCAAAAAAAATATTCCGGCATCCTGATTTTTCCGCGTTCTCTTTTTCACCCCATCAAATCGCAATCAGAAGCCGGAATATTTTGTGTTCACCTCCCTGCTTTTTATAGCCGTACGACCAGCTCGCTGATATTCCGTCTGACCTTGGGAGCTGAAGCCAGATGGTCGTTTGCTGCATCGCGATATCCGAGAGCCAGCACAACAGCACTATGAAGGTCCAGTTTATCCAACCCAAGAGCTGCATCCAGCGCTGCCGGGTCAAAACCTTCCATCGGGGTCGCATCAACACCTTCCTCGGCAGCTGCAATCAGGCCGACGCCCAGCGCGATGTATGCCTGCTTCGCGTTCCAGGCCCGAATTTGTTCCGGCGTTTTTCCGGCAATGCTCCCTTCAATCATGCTGCGGTACCCTTCCAGCGACGAGGCCGGAATGTTTCTGGCTTTGGCCACATTGTCCAAATAGTTGTCAATGCTTTCCCGGGTAATGTTCCCCCAAGCCGCAAAAACCAACACATGCGATCCTTCCAGAATCTGGGGCTGGTTGTAAATAGCCGGACTTACTTTTTTTCGCCATGCTTCGCTTTCGACCACAAATACAGTATAAGGCTGCAAGCCCAACGATGATGGAGCTAAGCGGACTGCTTCAAGAATGGTTCCCAGTTTCTCGTCCGGCACTTTTTGCCCATTCATCCG
Source organism: Bacteroidota bacterium (assembly GCA_029265715.1). Classification (GTDB taxonomy): domain Bacteria; phylum Bacteroidota; class Bacteroidia; order Bacteroidales; family Prolixibacteraceae; genus Aquipluma. The sequence continues at coordinate 36,131 of JAJUGZ010000025.1, read as the reverse complement.
TTTGGTGGCATACCGCCACTTTAATAACGACAATACACTCATTTTCTAATTGTTTTAATGACTTTACTTTTTTATTTTAACTCAAACATTGGATTTCATAAACTCATTAGTTACTTTTGGTGCCTCAATATTAATTAGTAACTTTTGAGTATACAAGAAGGCATTTAAAAATTATCAGGAAACATGAACATAACCATTGCAGAAAACCAGATGATTGAGCTTCAGAAAAAAATTGCAGTTTTTTTTGAAGGAGGTGAAACGAATCATGGATTTTGCCCAATAAAGGATATTCTCGACCGTTTTGGCGACAAATGGTCGCTATTGGCAATCCTGAATTTGGGTTACCTGGGGCGTACACGTTTTAACGAACTCCGGAAACACATCGCCGGAATTTCCCAACGAATGCTGACTGTAACATTGCGATCGCTCGAACGCGACGGGCTGATTTCACGCCAGGTTTTTGCAGAAGTACCACCCCGAGTTGAGTACGAACTAACTTCGCTTGGCGCCGGGCTACTGCTCCAAATCTGGAATCTGGCCCAGTGGGCTGCCCAAAGTATGGACGAAATTCTGGAGGCAAGAAAACGTTACGACATGGCCCATGCAGAATAAATGATGCTTCACTGCAACTTTACGAACTCTGAAAATTTGCAAAATTTCATCTTCAACGGTGCTTTAAATTGAAATAAAGTTTTCATATTTGCACAACAAAACGTTTTTCGTCTAATCGTTTTCAGAAATGCTAAAAGAAGAAATAATTAAACAAGAAATAATTGAAGCTGCAGGAAAACTGTTTCAGCAATATGGCTTTCAAAAAACAACCATGGAAGATATTGCCAAAGCAGCCGGAAAAGGGAAAAGCACCCTTTACTACTACTTTGCCAATAAAGACGAAGTTTTTGACGCTGTTGCCAACAAAGAAATCGACGATGTTTACAAGGCCGTTCGGCAGGGGGTGGAAGCGGCAGGCACTCCCGTTGAAAAACTAAAAGTTTATTCCCTGATTAATTTTTCCGAGATCAGAAAGAGAACCATCTTGTATAAGCTGGTTTGCGGCGAAATGAAGAGCAATTTAACTGCGCTGATGTACGGCTTGCGCGATAAATTCGATTTGCTGGAACTTAATCTCTTTAAAGATATTTTGCTGGCCGGCATTCAATCGGGAGATTTTAAGTCGATATCGAATGAAGATGTGGATATTATTGCCCATACGTTTCTGAGCGCACTTCGGGGTATCGAGGTCGACGTGTTCATTGAAAACAAACTGCCGGGTTTTGAAGATCAGATGGATGTGATAACGAACATATTGATTCGGGGATTGCAATAGTCAGTCCTTTTTTTTGAAAATAAATTCGACTAAAAAACGGATATCGTATTGAATTTATATAATGTGTAAGCTATGAAACGGATTAAACAAATTGGTTATTGCTTGTTGGCAGGAGCAATTTCCTTAACCGGATGTACTTCCGGTGAAAAAAAAGACATTATGCCCGAGGCAGAAAGGGCGGTAAAAGTTAAAGTTCAGAAACTGGAAACAGCCTCAGGGAGCGCCGCTCAATCGTACATCGGTACCATCGAAGAATCGGTTTCGGTGCCCCTGAGTTTTTTGATTGCAGGAACTGTTGAGAAAGTGCTGGCCGACGAAGGACAGCATGTTGCAAAAGGACAATTGTTGGCCGTACTGAACAGCGAAAGCTACCAGAATGCCTGGCAAATTGCCCTTTCGAAACTAAAACAAGCCGAAGATGCCTACAACCGCCTGGAGCCGGTTTATCAAAAAGGAAGCCTTCCTGAGGTAAAGTTTGTTGAAATTCAGACTGGTTTGGAACAGGCCCGGTCGATGGCTGCCATTTCGGAGAAGAACGTGAAGGATTGCAAGTTGTATGCTCCTTCATCCGGGACCATCGGGCGGCGAATGATTGAGCCCGGAATGAGCATCATCCCCGGGAATCCGGTATTTCAGCTGGTGCATATTGAAAAGGTAAATGTGAAAATTCCGGTTCCGGAAAACGAAATCGCCGGAATTGTGAAAGGCCTGTCGGCCAAAATTCGGGTCCCGGCATTGGGCAATCAGGAATTTGACGGAAAAGTGACTGAGGTTGGGGTCCTTTCGAACCCGTTGTCGCACACCTACATGGTGAAAGTTGAACTGGACAATCCGGAGAAGTTGTTAAAACCGGGGATGGTTTGCAACGCAACCATCGAAAACCCGGGGCTGGCCAACCGGTTGGTGGTCCCGGTTGCAGCAGTGCAATCAGAAGCCAATGGACAGAAATATGTATATGTGGCTGCCCAGGGCAAAGCGCTGAGGAAAGATGTTGAAACCGGAGCGTTGGTTTCGAACGGCATTGTAATTAAGAGCGGCTTGGCCGACGGCGACCTGCTGATCGTTGAAGGTTATCAGAAGCTAAACAATCATTCGGTCATCCAAATTAATCAGTAGCCATGAAAAAATTAGGTATTGTCGAATCGGCCATGCGTTACCGGCAGATCGTCTTTCTGATAACCGGTTTGCTGGTCGCACTGGGCATCTATGCGCTGTTTGTGATGCCGCGCCAGGAATTTCCGTCGTTCACCATTCGCCAGGGGTTGGTCATTGCCGCTTATCCCGGAGCTACTTCTGCCGAAGTGGAGGAACAGGTAACTTCCAAAGTCGAAAACTATCTGTTTGGATACAAGGAAATTAAAAAACGAAAGACCTACTCGTATTCCAAAGACGGGCTGATGATTATTTTCGTTGAGCTAAATGAAAATGTGAAGAATGCCGACGAATTCTGGTCAAAGCTCAACCACGGGCTGAACAACTTTAAGATACAACTGCCAGCGGGTGTACTGGCCCTTTACTCCGATAGCGATTTTGGCGATACGTCGGCCTTGCTTATTACGCTGGAAGCCGACCATAAATCGTACCGTGAGCTGGAAGATTATATGGACGAATTGGAAAATCGCCTGCGCCGGATTGAATCGGTTTCGAAGCTGCGCCACTACGGGTTGGCAAAAGAACAAATCAGTATTTATCTGGAAAAAGAGAAGTTGACCAATTACGGCATCGGGACCTCGACTTTGCTGGGAAGCCTTTTCTCGCAGGGATTTACGACCATGAGCGGATCGGTTGACAACGATCATCTGGTGGCTCCCATTCATATTGCGCCATCGTACAATTCGGAGCAGGATTTGGGCGAGCAGATTATTTATTCCGATCCGTCCGGAAACATCATCCGACTGAAAGATGTTGCCCGGATTGTCCGCGAATATCCCGATCCGGACAGTTACATCACCAACAATGGAAATAAATGCCTGCTGATTTCGATGGAAATGCAGCGCGGGAACAACATTGTGGAATATGGCAAGGACGTGGACGAAGTTTTGAAACAGTTTCAGTCTGAACTTCCGAAGGGTGTTAAAATTAACCGGGTTGCCGACCAGCCCAAAGTTGTTGGCGACTCCATCACCACCTTTTTGCGCGAAATGCTATATGCCATCGTTGCTGTTATTCTGGTGACCATGATTTTGCTGCCGTTGCGGGTTGCTTCGGTGGCCGCAACATCGATCCCGGTAAGTATTTTCGTTTCGCTGGGAATTATGTTGCTGACCGGCATGGAACTGAATACGGTAACATTGGCTGCATTAATCGTCGTGTTGGGAATGATTGTGGACAATTCGATCGTTATTGTCGACAGTTACATGGAGAAGCTCGATCACGGCATGTTGCGCTGGCATGCTGCCATCAGCAGCGCCAAAGGCTTTTTCAAAGCCATTTTCTCGGCGACACTGGCCATTAGTATTACCTTTTTCCCCTTCCTGTTTACCATGAAGGGGATGATGCAGGAATTTGTGCAGTTATTCCCATGGACCGTGAGCATTACGTTGGGCATTTCGTTGCTGGTAGCTATGCTGTTTATCCCGTTTACACAGTATGTGTTTATAAAAGAAGGTTTCGAGAAGTCGAAACGCCCGAAAAAGAACGGGCGCCGGAATTTTCTGGATATCATCCAGGAAACTTACGAAAAGTGGCTGCTCCGGGCATTTAAACATCCGAGGGTTACGATGGGGCTTGCATTTGTGTCAATCCTGATGGGAATACTGCTCTTTACGCAAGTTCCGCAACGGTTGATGCCAATCGCCGAACGTGACCAGTTTGCCGTCGAAATTTACCTTCCGCAGGGAAGCTCGCTGGAACAAACAGCTGCCGTGGCCGATAGTCTGGAAAAAATCCTGAAAAAAGACAACCGTGTCGTGTCGGTCACTTCGTTTATTGGCACCAGCTCGCCCCGTTTTCACACCTCGTATGCCCCGAATTTGCCAGGGAAGAACTATGCACAATTCATCGTCAATACCCCGTCGAACGAAAAAACGGTTGAGTTACTGGAGGAATACACGCCCAAATATGCCGACTATTTTCCCAACGCGCATGTACGTTTCAAGCAACTCGACTATCAGGAAGCAGCCTTCCCGATCGAGGTCCGTTTAATCGGCAACAACCCGGAGCAACTGAAAACACAGGCCGATTCGTTAAGCCGAAAATTTCGGGAAGTAGCGGGTTTGACGTGGGTCCATACCAACTACGAAGAAATGCTGCCCGGAGCCGAAGTTGAAATTAATCCGGTTGAAGCCAACCGGTTGGGGATTACCAGAGCAACTGTTGCAACCAACCTGGCCATGCGGTTTGGCGATGTGCCGCTAACTACCATCTGGGAAGGCGATTACCCGGTGAGCGTGAAACTGAAAGCCGAACGCGAACAGGAGGAAACGTTCAGCGACATCGAAAATGAGTATATCCACTCTCTCATTCCCGGCATTTCAGTCCCCTTGCGACAAATTGCAAACGTTTCGCCCGATTGGAACGAAGGAAAGATCGTCCGCCGAAATGGCGTCCGTACCCTTAGCATTGTGGGTGATGTGGAACGCGGCCACAACATCAACAAAATATTCCGGCAGGTGCAAAAAATAACCGAACAGGAAGCCTTGCCCCAGGGAGTAAAAGTGCAATATGGCGGGGCCCATGAAACCGACCAGGATAACCTGCCCATGATAATTGGCGGATTGATCGTCAGCGTGTTTATCATTTTCCTGATATTGGTTTTCCACTTCCGGAAGGTCAACCTGGCACTGCTGGTTTTGGGCTCCTCGTCGTTAAGCCTGATCGGCGCCGTAACCGGGATACTGGTCCTTGGACTGGAGTTCAGTCTGACTTCGATCCTGGGGGTCGTCAGTTTAATCGGGATCATTGTCCGCAACGGGATCATTATGCTTGATTATGCCGAAGAGTTGCGCCATCGTCAGCGAAAATCGGTGCTGGAGGCGGCTTTCGAGGCCGGGAAACGCCGGATGCGCCCGATCTTCCTGACCTCGGCCGCTGCGTCGATGGGTGTCATCCCGATGATCATCAGCAAAAGCGCCCTGTGGTCGCCCATGGGTACAGTAATCTGTTTTGGTACGTTGACCTCGATGGTGTTGCTGGTACTGATACTTCCGGTTGCCTATTGGTTAGTTTTCAGAAATGTAGATAAAAATAAAGTGAAAGTAACGATTGATGACGTGATCAATAAAGCCAAAATAAAACCGGCGCTTTTAGCCGTGCTGTTGGTTCTGGGGCTGAGTTCGGCAGTTTCGGCGCAAACCAGCTATTCGCTCGACCAATGTAAAAGCATGGCCTTGCAAAACAATGCGGAGGTAAAAAATAAACTGCTCGATGTAAAAGCCTCGGAAGAAGTAAAGAAGGCTGCCTTTACCAAATATTTTCCCCAGGTTGAAGCGACGGCCTTAATGTTTAAAGTCGACAAGCCATTGCTCGAAATGGAAATACCGGGCGGAAACCTTCCGGTTTACGACGGCAATCCGGCTAATTTGTTAACAGCAACTCAGTTTGCCTATTTCCCCGGAGGTTCTATCTCGATGCTCGAAAACGGGACAATCGGGTTTGCTACAGCCACCCAGCCGCTTTTTGCCGGGCGCCGGATCTCGACCGGGAACAAGTTGGCAAACCTTGGGATCGAAGTAAGCCAGTTGCAACTGAAAACCACCGAAAATGAAATTGCGCTGGAAACCGAAAAACAGTTTTGGCAGATTGTAGCCCTCAACGAAAAACTTAAAACACTGGAACGCTACATCGCCTTGGTTGATACGCTGCATAAAGAGGTAAACGATGCCTGGCAGGCCGGACTGATCACCCGCAACGATTTGCTCAAGGTGGAACTGAAGCAGAACGAATTAAAGATGAACAAACTGAAGCTGACCAACGGGATTATGCTGGCCAAAATGGCTTTGTGCCAGTATATCGGAGTGGTGTACCGCCCGGACGTCGATTTCTCGGACAACCTTGCAAACATTCAATCTCCGGAGCGGGTTTATGTCGATCATCAGTCGGCTTTGGCAAACCGGGCCGAATATCAATTGCTGCAAAAAAGCACCGAGGCCGAAAAATACCAGACAAAGATGCAACGTGGCGAATACCTGCCGCAAGTTGGTGTTGGGGTTGGTGCCCAATATCTCGATATCATGGATGGAGACGGGACCAGCTACGGGATGGTTTTCGGAACGGTGAATATCCCGATTTCAGGCTGGTGGGAAGCATCGCACAAAATGAAGGAACGCCGCCTGAAAGAAGAGCAGAACCGGAACCTGGTGGCCGATAATACCGAAAAACTTTTGCTGCAAATGCAACAGGCGCGCAATACGCTCGATGAGGCTTATCAGCAGGTTCAATTAGCCGAAGTTTCGATACGCCAGGCCGAAGAAAACCTGAAAGTAAACCGCGACAATTACGAGGCCGGAATGATCAATGTATCGGACATGCTGGACGCCCAGGCCCAATTGCAGCAATCGCACGACCAATATACTGATGCCGTAACCCGTTATCTGACGGCCAAAGTGAATTACATGCAGGTTACCGGTCGCTAAAATGGAACGGAATGCGCTATATCAAATGGGAATCCGGATGCTGAACCCGGGTTCGGAAGAGAGCAAAACGATGCTTTATCATCATGTATTTTCGTTGAAATTAGGGGATGAACACATTTTGAAAGATGAGCATGACGTGGCAGAATTGGCCAACGTGCTGAATTTATTAGATGATTGGTTCCCAACAGAAAACTGAAAAACAGGGTTTACATATCGTTCCTGCGGGTGTGCAAAGATTTTGGGGTGAGGCAATTTTTTCTTGCAGATTGCATGAAAATTTTGTTATCTTTGCGCACCCTATCCGGGAAACGGTCGGTTGGCCGAGTGGCTAGGCAGCGGTCTGCAAAACCGTGTACGGCGGTTCGAATCCGCCACTGACCTCAAACAAAAAAAACGCAATCGTTTGAAAACAAAGCGATTGCGTTTTTGTTTTTAGTGTTTGTCCCGGTCATGTCCCGGCGAATGAGGGATCAATTGGATCAATTCAACATTCGGGTGGACGATAACTTTTTGGGGTCACTCCGAGGTTGGTTCTATTGGAAAACCGTCAGCAATAAAGGACCAAGGCCCCAGATTCATACTATCCGAGCCTTTTTATCATCTCAAACTGTTTCCCTTTGGGTCGCATGTTGTGCGCCTCCAAAAATTGGGTTATTGACCGACATGAGACTTCGCTATTAACCAGCTTTAAATTCACATGTTGGTTATGAACAGACAACTCTTTCAAGATAACCGACCCAATACCCTGACGCCGGGAATTTACGGATACTGCCAGCTGGGTTATGTCTCCGGAAGTTGGCTCAAGTATTCCGTAACCAACCAGTTCCTGCCCATGAAAAACCCCCTTTGCAATAAAATCGTCCGGGTTTCGGGATATGGCTTCGAAACTATTTTGCCACGAGGGCACAAAGTCTTGAAATAATTCCATCCGGGAAACAAAATCCGGAGAAATGCTCCGGATGGAATACTGCCCCGGTAAAGCCTTATTCAGCCAGGTTATTTCACTCATATTCAACGAAAAGTAATTAAACTCGCGCGTTGCTTTAAAGCCTAACTTGGTATAGACCGAAACAGCCGAGGTGTTATGTTGAAGAACTTCGAGCAAGTAATTCCGAACTCCTGCTTTTCTTAATTCGGGGATCGATTCTAAAAAAATCTGGCTTGCCAAACCCTGCCCCCGATATTCTTTTACCGTTCCGGTACCGGTATCATAAGCCGTCATCTCCCCGTTAAATGTTCCAATTCCGTTAAAGGTAAAGCTGATTAATTGCCCATTATCAAAGGCTCCAAATGACAATTCAGGGACAAATCCTCTCCTTATAAGCATCCGCTGAAGCTCGTCTTTTGATAATGTTATCTCATAATCAGAAAATGCTGCCTCAAAAGCGGAATAAATCTCTTCTAAAGAGGAGTTCTTTAGTGATTTTATGATCATCATGGCTATTTATTTTCCTTAAAAGTAACCGACGAAGGTTAAAAATTACATTCAGACAAGAAAACAACTACTCCCCTCAAATCAAACAACCCGAAACGAAAGACGTTCCGGGCCGTTTTTCTAAAGATTGATTCGTTACACGTTATAATATTGTTCCCATCCTTTACGGGGCGGAGGACCAATAAGCAACTCGTTGGCCAGCTTATTGTTGGTAATCCGTTTGGTTTCGCGATCGAATTCCAGCTTCGTATTCAGCCGTTGAGCCAAAACGCCCAGGGTGAAAACCTGACTCAATGGACCGGCAATCTCGAACGGCGACCGACATTCTTCCTGCCCTTTACAGGCCAGCAGGAAGTTTTTAAAATGGTTCGACGGGCTCTCCGGAACCTCGGGCAGTTTCGAAGCCATTTCCTTGGCCTTTTCCTCCGGAATAATCGACAAGGTACTTCCGTGCGAACCGCCTTTGAATGTCAACTCTTTGCTGTAAATAATTTTGCCCGGGTTCAACTTGGCTGGCTGGATTTTTCCGTTACCAACCGGCGGAATGTTCGGATCGAGTTCGGAAACGCCATATCCATCAGGAACCTGCGGGATGTTATTGACCCCGTCGTACCACATAATTTCAACAGGCGGCATCGCCCCTCGTTTCGGGAATTTAAACGACAATGTGGACGACTGAGGATAAAAGAACGGGTTGTGACCTTCGAGTTTAACAGCACTTACCTCATACGGCAATCCCATATTTAAGAACTGATGTGCAGTATCGAGGATATGCGCACCCCAGTCGCCCAGTGCGCCCATTCCGAAATCGTACCAACAGCGCCATTGGCCGTTTACAAAATCTTTGTTGTAATCGTGATGCTGGACTGCCATCAACCAAGTATCCCAGTCGAGCGTTGAAGGAACTGGTTCGGCATCCGGGAATTTGGTGATTTTAGTATCCCAGCCATGCCAGCGGCGGGCGCTGTTCATGTGTGCGGTGATTGCGGTTACATCTTTGATAATTCCGGCCTCAACCCAAGCTTTAAACTGAAAATAGTTAGCCTCCGAATGCCCTTGGTTTCCCATCTGGTTAGCAACTTTGTACTTTTTGGCCGCTTTCATCATTAGTTCGACCTCTTGAAACGTACGGGCCATTGGTTTTTCCACATACACGTGTTTGCCTAAGGCCATTGCCATCATGGTAATCGGGAAATGAGCGTGATCGGGCACACCAACAGAAACGGCCTCGATCTGGTTCCCCATTTTGTCGAACATTACCCTGAAATCCTGAAAACGCGGAACATCCGGAAATTTCTGAAGGATTTTTTGCGTATGCGGGGCTCCCATATCAACATCGCAAAGCGCAACAATGTTGGCTAAGCCGGTGTCGTAAAGGGCCTGGATAATTTCGCCGCCACGGTTTCCGATCCCACAGCAGGCTAAGTTAACACGTTCGCTGGCGCTGGCCAGACCATGAACCGGGGCAACGGCCCCGGAAACCGCTTTTGTCAGAACTGTCGGGATAACAGTTACTGCCGACAGAGCAAGCGCTTGCTTTAAAAACAAACGCCGCGAGTCTTGATTTGACTTTTTCATCTGTAAATAATTTGTTTTTAAGTTGTCAGATGGAATAGCCATGATCCGGTTATTATTTTCATTATCTGTTGGTGTTTGCCAATCATGTCTATTTCATTTGTTGGGTTTTTTAGATTTATTCAGTCTTCGGGGCAAGTCATAAAAACTCATCCCGGAAGGGCTCAGCAAGATACAAAATGTAAACTGGTTTAATGACTATCGGGAAACAAAATTCTCCATTCCTCCCAGACTGTAAACGCAATTGCCATCAAACGAAAAGCCCGAAGCTGCAAAACACAACTTCGGGCTTTTCGTGTCGGTACAACCTGGTTCAGGGCCGCTTATTTTTTCAATGGAATATGAACAACAGTAAACGAAGTTTTATCAAAGGTCAGTATCACTTTATTCCCTGAAAGTTTTGCCGTTTTTTCGGTTGGAACAACTACATCCGGCTTATCAAGGGTGTTGTATGCCGCAAGGTCGGCATGGGCCAGCACCTGCAACCGGGCCTCTTTGGCGGCTGGCTGGCGACCATTTACAACAAGGGTCAGAGTAGCTGGCACAACCGAAACATTAGCCACTTTCACAATCAGTTCGGATGTCGCCGCATCAATCACTGCACTGGCATACAGGCTGTCCTGTCCTTCGAGCACCTTCCCTCCAAGCAAAGCTGGCACCACATCGGTCCCTTTATTGGTTGCATACAATTGCTGCACGTAATAGTTCGGTGTTGCGACCGAGCGCAGGTTATCGAACCATATCAGGTCGGGACGCCACTGCCAGGCATCCACATTTCCGAACAACGGTGCATACGAAGCCATGTAAACCACATCGGCATTGCGTTCCAGTCCGGTCATGAAAGCCGCCTCAGCCAGAGCGGCTTTCCAGGTATTGCGCGACTCGGCATCTTTCCCTTCTTTATCATGAGCGGCATATTCCCCGGCAAATACTTTGGGCCCGGAGCGGTCGTACGAATCATACCGATTGGCATTCTTCAGAAACCAGTCCGGACTTTTATAATAATGTTCGTCGACCAAAGGAACATTTAACTGGCGCATTTGCCCCCAGAGATAATCAAAATCCTTTCCATCTGACGATGGCCCGGATCCGCCGACAAATGCTATCTCCGGATGTTTTTCTCGCAGAACGTTCAGGAATACGTTCAGGCGGTCGGTGTACTGTGTCCCCCACTGTTCATTTCCAACGCCTACCATTTTCAGGTTAAACGGTTGGGGGTGTCCCATATCGGCCCGCAGTTTTCCCCATTGGGTGGTTACATCGCCGTTGGCAAATTCAATCAAATCAAGAATATCCTGAATGTACGGATCAAGTTCGGTTAAGGGAACCAGTTCGGCCGAGTTATACTGGCAAGCCATTCCACAGTTCATAATAGGAAGCGGTTCGGCACCAATGTCTTCTGCCAGAAGAAAATATTCGTAAAACCCGAGCCCGTAACTCTGGAAATAGTCCGGGGCATTGCGATACGGGAACTCGGTATTCCAACGGTTCACTATCAGTTTGCGGTCGTTAACATCACCCACGGTCTTTTTCCACTCGTAGCGGGTTGCCAATTCGTGGCCTTCAACAATGCAACCTCCGGGGAAACGGAGGAACCCCGGCTTCAGGTCGGCCAGTTTTTGAACCAGGTCGGCCCGTAAACCGTTCGGCCGGTTTTTCCAGGTATGTTGCGGGAACAAGGAAACCATATCGATTTCAAGAACGCCTGTCCCGGAATGGACAACGCGTAACCTGGACCTCGAATCGGTTTTAGTGCATAGGAACGAGGCTTCGTACTTTTTCCAGTCGCCTGTAAAGTTTTTCACTTCAGCAGCCCCGATAACCGCGTCGGCCGAATCGAGCAGCTCAATTCTTAACACCGATTTCCCTTGGTCCTGACGGGCCATTACTGAAAAGTTATACGTCTCGCCTGAAGTAACACCCATTCCGCGGAACCCTTCGTTAATCAGGCCCAGCTCTTTTCCTTCGGGCGATTCAATCCGCAGGAAACGCGGATTATTTTCGTTGGGCCCGTTAATAATCTGGAACTGCCCGGCGTATTCTTCGCCAAACTTTTTCCATCCCATCAGCGGTTTGTAAAACTCGAACGAGCGGTTTTTTACCAGTTCGGCATAAATACCGCCATCGGCAGCAAAGTTAATGTCCTCGAAAAACAGACCCCACATGGTTGGCTGTACCTTAGCCACCGGCTTATTCGCTGTAACAATCAGGGTTTTGTTCTGCGCCCGGAGGGCTAACCCCCAGGTTATCGACAAAACACAACACAAAAAAATGATTCGGGTTCGTCTCATTGAAGAATTTATTAGTCGTTAGTCATTATTTGTATTTTAACGGTACAAAATACACTTATTTGGTTATTTTTGCTCACTGCTCTTAAAAAAAATCTATCTGCACCGTAAAAATATCCAATCCGATGTATGACTGACTCCTAATTGAAACACGCCAGCTACAAGGATAACCGATCAAAAGCCCAACGGGTGTTTAAATTACCAAACACACCGTGCAATTAACCTGTTAAAATTACGAAACGGCCTTCCCTCTGGAAAGCCGTTTCTGGTTTATTCGCAAGAACCTCGTTAATATCCCGGGTTTTGTTTCAAATTTTCGTTTGCGCCCAAAGCCGAAGTCGGAATCGGATAGATTGCTTTTGTTGCAGCAGTTACAGGTTTTTCCTGCCAAGCTTCGCCAAATTTACCGAAGCGGATTAAATCCTGACGACGAAGGCCTTCCCAGTATAATTCATACCCACGTTCTTTCAGTACATCGTCCAATGTTACCGACGTTAACAATGGCAGGGTTTTACCGGCAGCGCCACGTTTAGCCCGGATATAATTGATGTCGTCCAAAGCGCCTGGCGCATCACCGTTTCTCAGCTTAGCTTCAGCCCGTATCAGATAAACATCAGATATACGCATAATTGGCACATCATTGGGCGACGAAAACTGATGCGTTGTCGCTGAATTTGGAGCAAATTTAACAACACGGATACCTGCATTTTCAGGCGAGCTTTGAAGATTAACCTCCGGGACAAACACCAGCGGGCTCCCGTTACGTTGCTTTAATGCCGTCCCGTCTAAGCCATATTGCTGCCCAACGAGGAATCCCTGGTTAAACCCGCATTCCGGTTTAATGCGGTTGTCCTGATAACGGGCATCGTTTTCTTTATCCCAGGTGTTGAAAAAAGTTGACGTGGTACTTGGACCGTTCCAGGTGCTGGTAATATTTCCGAAAACCTGACTATAGTGCAAAGTAAAATTCACCCAAACACTACCACTGCCCATATCAACGGCATCATCCATCGGTACCCGTAAAATGAATTCCGGATGCTCGGCTACATCTTTCTGGAACATGGTCCAATAATCGGTTGCTACGGCATAACTGGTGTTGTTAATTACATCGTTACAAGCTGCAATGGCCTCGGTATATTTCTTAGTTCCAGTCCAAACTTCGTAATTCAGATAAACCTTAGCCAGCAAAGTCTGGGCAGCGCCTTTAGTAACATGGTCAGAACCAACTTCGGCTTTGGTTTTTAAATCAGGAAGCACAGCAATCAGTTCTGAAATGATTTTATCGGCAGCGCCTTTACGGTCTAAGAGTGTTGGGGCTGCAGCAAAATCAACTTCATCAGCTTCACGGAAAGGAACCTGGCCAAATAAATCGCAGATCAGGTACATATAATAAGCCCTCAGGAACCGGGCTTCGCTGATGTACTGCGTTGTGGTAGCCGTTGAAGGAAATTTCCCGATATAATTAATTGCCACATTGGCGCGCGACACTCCCTGATTTAAAGCTTCCCATACGTTTTTCATACGAACATGGTCGGCTGTCCAGGTTTGAAGGTGCAATTGCTGCCATTCTCCATTATCATACCAATCGGTGCCCCGGGTAGGAACAATAACTTCGTCGGTCGAGACTTCCTGCAAAGCCCAGTAGTCGTACCATTCGATGGTACGGCGCAAACTGGCGTAAGGAGCGTTAATAAGGGCAACCATATTGTTCGGGTCGTTCACTAAATCGGTGCCAAGCTGCTCGTCGAGCACCTTTTCTTCGAGGTCGGTACAGGCCACAAGCCCGGTAAAAGCAATTAAAGTGCAGTATTTAATGAATTTATTTCGTCTCATTGTTAGCTGTTTTTAAGAATTAAAATTGAAGGTTAACGCCGAACGTAAATGTCCGTGATTTGGGGAACGATGAATAATCGACGCCCAATGAAGGAACGTTGTTACTTGAAGCATCTGAATTTACTTCAGGGTCGAACCCTTTATATTTGGTAATCAGGAGCAGGTTATTCCCGGTAGCATAAACACGGAGTTTTTCGAGCCATTTAATTGATTTGGTGTTGAACGTATAACCAACAGTTACGTTTGCCAACCGAAGGAATGAACCGTCTTCGATAAAACGTGAAGAGAACGCATTTGAGTTGGAAGCGCTTTCAGTCGAAGTAGCGATATCCGAACGCACATTGCTCGATTTGTCCAAAGTACCTTTCACGAATAAAGCATTGGCCGTATTGTTGTATACTTTATTACCTTCAGAACCATACCAGAACATACTGGCGTCAAATCCTTTATATTTCAACGATGAGCTTAAACTGTAAGTAATATCAGGTAAGGCCGATCCGAGAAATTCTTTTACAACATTCCCGTTCGCATCCTTTTTATATTGGCTAATACCATTAGAATCAAATCCTTCGAAAACCATTCCGTAAAACGAACCGATAGGCTGGTTGTTTGCGATTAACTGAACGAATGTCCCCGACAAACCCTGCCCGGCAGCAGCTCCGGTCAAGATGGGGGTCTTCAGCCCTTTCACATTATTGCTGATTTTAGAGATGTTGAATGTTGCATCCCATTTTAAACCGGCCTTGTCAATCATTATACCAGTTAAGCCAAGTTCAACGCCACGGTTTTCGATTTTCAAACCTGGAACGTTTTGCCATTGCGTAGAGGTTGGAGCCGGAGCTTTTGCTGCAATTTCGAGCAATACATCAGTTGTCGTTTTGCTGAACAAATCAAATGTCCCCGACAAACGATCTTTAAAGAATCCAAAGTCTACCCCGACATTAACCTGTTTACTGGTTTCCCATTTGATATCAGGATTTGGAGTTCTGTTGAATGTAATACCGGGGACCAAAACACCATTGCTTAAGAAGTTTGCGTTTGAGGCTGTCCCTACCGACATCAGCGATACTTTATCGGGAATTTCCTGGTTCCCGGTTAAACCCCAGCCCAAACGTAGTTTCAGGTTACTGAATGCAGTTACATCCTTCATGAAATCTTCCTGAAGAATACGCCATGCAAATGCGGCCGATGGGAAGTTCCCGTATTTATTGTTGGCCCCGAATTTCGAAGAACCGTCGCGACGCATGGTGAATGTAAGCAAATAACGATCTTTCAGCGAGTAGTTTACACGACCGAAGAATGATTGCAATTCGCGTTCGTAAGCCGATGACGATGAAACGGCTGCGGAGAAATTTCCATAGCCCAGGTTGTCGGTATATTTAATGCCCTGCACGGTGAATCCGTTAACAAAAATGTTGTTAGTCGTCCCGTTGAAATTCTGGTACGAATGACCTAACAGGAAGTTAAACGAATGGTCCTTGCCAATTTGAGCCATATACGTGATGTAATTTTCAATCAGTTTATTATTAGCAATAATCCCATTGATATTTGCCTGCCCTTTATTAGACAGGTAACTCAATTGCTGGTCCTGATTAACCCGACGTTCGGCATTTGTTCTATCCAACCCGACATTCAGCTTATATTTCAAGCCTTTTACAATTTCGTATTCTGCCGAGAAGTTGGCAATTACGCGAATGGTGTTCACTTTGTCGTCAACCAGGTTCATCATGGCAACCGCGTTACGTTGATCGGTGCTATGCTGATAATAAGTTCCATCGGCATTATAAATTGGGAAGGTAGGATTCGATTTAAGCGCGGTTATGATCAAGTCGCCTTCGTAACCCGAACCATTGGCTTCGGAAATTGGCAAACGGCTGTCTTCCTGTTGCGATGCCATTAAACTTCCGGTAAGGAATAGTTTATCGTTAAATGCTTTTTGTGTTAGTTTAATGCTGCCGTTTAACTTTTTAACTCCTGAGTTATGCACAATCCCTTGCTGATCGAGATAGCCAAGAGAAAGGTGGTACGATGATTTTTCTGTACCTCCGCTTAACCCCAATGCCTGGTTGTGTGTAAATGCTGTTCTGAAGATTTCGTCCTGCCAGTTTGTGCTGGCGCCCAAATCGAGCAATTTAGTGCCATCGGCCCGTTTGTACGAACGGAATTCTTCAGAAGTTAATATGTCCATTTTTTCGCGGATACTTGAAACGCCTACATACGAATCGAATGTAATAGTTCCTTCACCTTTTTTACCTTTCTTGGTCGTAACCAAAATAACACCATTAGCTCCACGGGCTCCATAAATAGCTGTCGACGAAGCATCTTTCAGAATATCGATTGACTCAATATCTTCCGGGTTGATAAAGCTTAACGGGTTTTTGCTGCCACCACTCCCGTAACCGGCTGCGCTACCTCCGGCCGGGGTCAGGTTTGAGTTATCGAGCGGAATCCCATCGACCACATAAAGAGGTTCCTGTCCTGAACGAATAGAACTTGACCCACGAACGCGAACAGTCATACCACCTCCAGGTTCCCCGTTGTTTTGAGTAATATTAACCCCGGCAATACGTCCCTGCATCATTTCGATCGGCGAGGTCGCAACAGACTTATTCATGTTGTCCTCGGTCAAACGGGTTGTTGCCCCGGTCAGGTCACTTTTACGTTGCACTCCGTAACCGACGGCCACAACCTCTTCCAGTTCCAGAACTTCTTCTTTCATTTTCACGGCAAACGTTCTCTGGTTTCCAATTTCAACCTCTTGGGGCTGAAAACCAACAAAACTGAAAACCAACACCTTGGCATCAGAAGATATTTGCAGCTCGAAGTTTCCTTCAAAATCAGTAATTGTTCCGTTAGTGGTGCCTTTTACCAAAACCGTAACCCCCGGAAGTGGCGTTCCCGTTTGATCGACAACCTTCCCTTTAACCATCGGCTGTTGCATTCCAACTGTTTCGAGTTGTCCGATATTTTTACGGGTAATTACAATCTGGCGGTCTTCGATCTGATAAGTCAGATTAGAGCCCATGACAATTTGATCCAATATCCGTTCCACTGTCGAGTTATCTGCTTTAACAGATACCTCTTTCGAAACATCCAGCAAGTCATCGGAATAAACGATGATAAACTCGCTGTTTGCCTCAATTGCCTGAAAGACTTCTTTAATAGTAGCGTTCGATAGTTTAAATGAAAACCGTGTGTTCTGAGAATATGAATTTCCCACAGCAGTAAGAACACTAACGAATAGCAGGATGACAGATAACCTCATAATAAGGAATAATTTTTTCAGCTTTCCCGTAGCAGGGAAAGTCCTCACATAATACTTTTTTTTCATAAATTTAGCCGTTTAGTTTAAACACTAATTAAATTCACTTTCAATGGGTCCGGAGGATGCTGCAACATTCCCCCGGACTTTTTTCGCACATTTAGTTTAGTTCCGGTTCTTATTATTTTTTAAATACGACAAACTCTCCGTTGCTGTTCTTTTGCCAATCGATGGGAACAGTCAGGCCGATAATATTCAGCACGTCTTCCGGTTCATTTTTTAAGTCAAGTTTCCCCGATATTTTATAACCTCCAATCATCGGATCGGCAAGCTTGATACGAATATTATAATACCGTTCAACCTGTTTGATTACACGAATAAGGTCCTCGGTTTCTATTTCCAGCATCCCGCTTTTCCAGGCTACGTATTTGCTCACATCAACTATTTGGCTGCGTGCATCGCCACTTTCTTTTTTTAGTACAATCATTTGATTGGGCTGCATGTCATAAATCCGGTCTCTTGAGAGCAAATTTTTACCGGTGTATCTTAAACTGACATGCCCTTCCTCCAAGACTGCCTGGATCTCTTTGTCCTCCGGATAAGCCAATACATCGAATTTTGTTCCATGCACTTCAACATTCACATCCGATGTTTTCACCTGAAAAGGGTGTTCCGGATCTTTGGCAACGTCAAAATAGGCTTCGCCGATCAACATAACCTGACGGACCTTCGCTTTAAACATCGATGGGTAAACGAGTTGACTCCCGGCATTAAGCCAAACTTTTGTCCCATCTGAGAGCACAATCATCGATTTCTTTCCATACGGGATAATAATCCGGTTCATTTGCTCCGGTCGGCTATTGGAGGCCTGAACCACGGTATCGTTATTTACTATAAGCTGTTTGCCATTGGCACTATAGGTTATTTGAGACACACGCGGTTCAAGTGAAACTTCCGAACCGTCAGATAGAATAATTTTTGCCTCTTTATCCTCATACACCTGCCCGGCCTCTGCTATTTCAAAACTTGTTTCATGGACACCCTGTGTTTGATAGAAATAATAACATAACCCACCACTAAAAAACACAAGGATTAAAACTGCTGCATATTTTATTGTCCGAATAAACAGATCTCGCCTGGAGAAAGCGGTTTTCCGCCGGATCTTTTGCCAAAGAGCTACTGATTCACTCACGCCCATTGTCTCTTCACGCCCATAAAGCAACCGGAATATTAACCGGGCCTCTTCTATATTCGCTTTCTTGTCTGGATATTCTTTAATAATCCTATTCCAAAATTCATCCGATTTTTTGTCGGGCCGACTGAGCCATGCAATAAAATCATTATCATGTAAAAAATCCTCTGTCCGATAATCGCTATACTTCTGCATAAACTTCACATTCTACCTGCAAAAGACAGCAACGCTGATTTTGTTGATGGTATTTCTACAAAAAAATTTACTGCTATAAAGCATCTGACGGATGGAACAGCATAAACAACAACTGGAAGATATTCTCTTTGACTTCGCTTAACAATTCCCGAAGCTTTTCAATCGCACGATGAACCAGTGCCCTCGATGATTGATAATTCAGATTAAGAAGTTCTGATATTTCCTGATAGCCAAGCCCTTTGTTAAAACGAAGATAGATCGCTTCTTTTTGTCGGTCGGTTAGTTGTAGCAAGGCTTCATGAAGCTTTTCCTGCAATGCTTCTGAAAACCCCATGTCGTCAAATAATGTTCGTTCAGGATATTCGATCAGGAATGAAAAATTATTCTCGACCGAGATCTTTGAGCTGGCATTTTGAATAGTCATCTCGCGAATTAATTTCCGCTTTAAAGCCTTAAGCAAGTATAGCCTTATATTATCGGTTTCGGATAGATTTTTCCGGTTTCGGATTAACACGCAAAACACTTCCTGAATGCAATCTTTTACCAGATTTTTATCCGGGCAAATCTTGCAACCATAGTCGTATAACTTATTTACATGCTGCATATAAATAATGCTTAAAACATGGTCATCTCCGTCGAGAAACCTTTTCCAAAGAATACGTTCATCGCTTGGGCTTACCTGAGAAAACATGGTTTTAGTTATTAGTTCGGTTATCTCAAATTTATAGCTTTTAAAAATCAATATGTGCATTAACATAATACAAACAAAAGCCATTTGCAAAACATCTGTCGGAAACATGAAAATGTAAATTTGACATTTATGCTGACTACGAATAGATTTCAACAAGTGATCAGCCCAAACTCAAAAAAATTGCACTTCAGTTTTTTTTTTTGAAAAAATTTCCTCACCGAATTACTAAAACACTGCAAACGTTTGCATTAAGTAAATTGAATTACCAGGGAAATAGCGTGCAAGCACTGAATTAACGGCCCAATGACCTGTAATAACCCATGAACTGCCAAATACTCGTACCGGGATTATGGTTTATATCCGTTCGTTTGTTTGTTTGCGCCATTCATTGATTTCGGAATTTGGGGAAAATCCATTTTTTTATGTTTGAATACGAAAACAGCAACAATGTGTTTTCAGGCACAGAACGCGATTTTTTTCATAGAGAAAGTTAAACAGCATCAAAAAAAGGTATTAATCTCAAACATTTGCGAAATGTGCCTTACCTGGCAGATTTTTCATCTTAAGGTACTTACCTCCGGACTCCCCCTCCGGAGGTTTTTTTTTATAAAAAATCCACAAATCAACCAACTGGCGCGATTAATCTACAAAATACGCTTTTCGGGAAACAAACAGCATTTTTCCAATTTAGTCCCCCCTTAATTGATCGTTACAAGTCTTTCACCCAAGGTTAAAACCCCCATATTGATAAAAAAACACCTGTCCGCCTATTTTAAATATGTTTGGTTGTTTCGCTTTCAACAGAATGGGAGCAAGCGAAGTCAGGTCAACAAAAAAGGGGAATTCAGGAAACAGTTATTTAAGTCAACCTGCATAGAAACAGCTGTTGTTAATACCGTTTCTTTTTTCGCCGGGCTGTGCCGACCAACTAATCTGACAATTACCGAAACCAAAGAAAAGAGCTATTATAATTTAACCTTAATTTTTAGTCTATGAAAAAAGGATTATTACTTGTAGTTATTCTTGTTCTTAGCATCCTTGGACTTCATGCTCAGACAAGATTAATTACGGGAACAGTTACATCGAGTGAAGACGGGCTGCCGATACCGGGTGTTTCGGTGTCCGTAAAAGGGACAACCATCGGTTCGATAACCGATATGGAAGGGACCTTCAAAATCAACATTCCGGAAACGTCGAAAACACTCACATTTTCGTTTGTCGGGATGAAAACCAAAGAAGTCGCATTAACTTCGGCTACGACCTACACCGTGCAGTTAGACCCTGAAGTAATTGGAGTTGACGAAGTTGTAGTAACGGCAATGGGAATCAGCCGGGACAAAAAGGCATTAGGATATGCAGTCCAGAATGTAAATTCAGAAGACCTGACGATTGCCGCCAACAACAACCTTGCCGGAGCGATTCAGGGGAAAGTATCCGGAGTAGAAATATCTCCGTCTTCTGGCATGCCTGGAGCTTCGTCGAAAATCACCATCCGCGGCTCCCGCTCATTCACAGGAAACAACACGCCTCTTTATATTATTGACGGGACACCGGTTTCTTCGACCTCGGATGTTGATACCGGCAACTCTGTAACAGGAACAGACTTTGCTAACCGTGCGATTGATATTGACCCCAACGACATTGAAAGTATCAACATTCTGAAAGGGCAGGCTGCATCTGCACTTTATGGTATGCGCGCATCAAACGGGGTAATCGTTATTACAACTAAAAGCGGAAAAGGAGCAAAGAAAGGGAAACCTCAAATTTCATTTAATACTAACATGTCGTTTGATGTGATTTCGACCCTTCCTGATTTTCAGAAAGAGTTTGCCCAGGGAACCGGAGGGAAATATAACCCTACTGCCTCAACAAGCTGGGGCCCTAAAATTGAGGAACTGCCCAACAGTACAACGTATGGTGGGAACACAAATAACTCTTACACTCAAAAATACGGGATGCATGAAGGAATGTATTACGTTCCTCAGCGTGCTAAAGCCGGGTTGGATCCTTGGGCCAAACCACAAGCTTACGATAATGCAAAAGAATTCTTTGATACAGGCGTTACCTGGAGTAATTCAGTAAATATTGCCCAAGCTTTCGACAAAGGGAATTTTGCATTGTCGATGGGTAATACCTCTTCCGATGGTATTGTCCCTTCAACCGGACTGGATCGGTACAACTTCAAGGTTTCGGCTGAAGCGCAATTACATGAAAACTGGACAACCGGATTCTCTGGCAACTTCATTTCTTCAAACCTGAACAAACAAAGTTCTGCCAATAATGGTATCGTGGCCACCGTTTTCGGAGCTCCGCCAAGCTACGACCTGGCCGGAATCCCATCTCACATTGATGGGGACCCCTATACCCAAAACACGTATCGCGGAACAAGTGGGTTCGATGGAGCCTATTGGGCAATCAAAAACAATAAGTTCACCGAGAAATTGCAACGCGCCTTCGGTAACGTATATGTAAAATATTCAACTAAATTCAACACCGAGAATCAGAAGCTGGACGTCAAATACCAATTGGGTAACGATTCTTATACAACGAATTATAGCGACGTTTGGGGATATGGACACGCCAACGGTAAAGGAGAGGTTGATCATTACAGCTATACAATTAACGAAATGAACTCTCTGCTGACCGCAACATACAACTGGAAAATTAACGACAAATTAGTCTTGGACGCCGTACTCGGAAATGAATTCGTGGGTTACAACAGAAAATTTACGGAAGCTTACGGAAAAGATTTCAATTTCCCGGGATGGAACCACATCGACAATGCTTCTGTTTACCAGGCTTCAGAATCATATCGTAAAGAAAGAACGGTCGGTGTATTTGGGAACTTAGCTCTTTCTTATCAGAACATGCTATTCCTGAATGTTACAGGACGTAATGATGTTGTTTCAACAATGCCGCGAAATAATCGTTCGTTCTTCTATCCTTCAGTTTCTCTCGGATGGGTATTTACAGAACTTGAGTCGCTGAAAAATGACTTCCTGACATACGGAAAACTTCGTACCTCGTATGCCGAAGTTGGTCAGGCCGGAAACTATTACAACAGTTTCTATTCAACACCTTCATACGGGGGTGGTTTCTCATCAGGAACCCCGATTGTTTATCCGATCGGAAGTGTGGTTGCTTATACCCCCTATTCTACAATCTACGACCCGAACCTGAAACCACAGAACACGGTTTCTTATGAAATCGGAACCGATCTGACTTTCCTTAACGGACTGTTCTCGTTCAACTACACGTTCTCACGTCAAAATGTTGAAGATCAAATTTTCGAAGTTCCTTTGGCAACTTCAACCGGATATTCAAGCTTAATGACAAATGGGGGATCTATCCATACCAATTCGCACGAGTTTACGTTAGCGGTTACTCCTGTCAACAAGAAGAACCTGAAATGGGATTTCGCGTTTAACTTCTCAAAAATCGACAATTATGTCGACGAACTTGCTCCTGGTGTAAATAGCATTTTCCTCGGGGGGTTCGTTGAACCACAAGTACGCGCCGGAATTGGATATAAATTCCCTGTTATTTATGGCGTAAGCTATTTACGCAACGAGGCCGGACAGATTGTTGTTGATGAAACTGGTATGCCCCAGGCAGGAGAAGAAAAAGTTATTGGAACGGTTTCTCCAGACTTCCGCTTAGGATTCAATACATCTGTCGAAGTACACAAGGTTAAACTGTCGGCTGTTTTAGAATGGAAATGTGGCGGTCAGATGTACAGTGGAACAAGAGGGTTGTTAGATTACTATGGTGTAAGTCAACATTCTGCAGATTTCCGCAAAATGGATTCATTCCTGTTTGAATTACCAGCTGTGAAAGTGACAGGAACAGACAGCAATGGCAAGCCAATTTATGCACCCAACGATATCCAAATCAGCGGAGCCAATGCCCAAGCCTATTTCAACAAGCTGAACAACATTTCTGAGTCTATGATTTACGACAATTCATTTGTAAAACTTCGTGAGATTGCCCTCAGTTATCCGGTATTCCATAAAACAGACCTGAGTGTAAACGTGAACGTATTTGCAAGAAACCTGATTTTATGGTCTGAAATGGACGGACTGGACCCCGAAGCAACTCAGGGCAATAATAATATGAGTGGTGCCTTTGAACGATTCTCTCTCCCCGGAGCAGCAAGCTATGGCTTTGGCATTAACTTGAACTTCTAAAAAAAATAATAGAACATGAAATTATTCAATAATACATCAAAAAGTATCCTCACAACGATCCTTTTGTCCGCCATTGTCGTGTCTTGCTCTGAAGACACCATGGACAATATTAACGAGGATAAAAACCACACCAAAGATGTCCCGGCAAAATTCATCATGGCCGATGTGATCACTTCTACTGCATTCTCGAATGCCGGCGGCGATATCAATACCTATGCAGCTGCCTACGTTGAACACGAAGTCGGGACTCACAACCAATTGTGGCGCGCCGAACACCGGGAAGGCGAACCCTCCTCTGCCTCTACCTTTAATAACGTCTGGGGCAATTTGTATTCGACATTGAAAAATGCCCGCATCGTAATCGAAAAATGTTCTGAAGGTGGTAGCCAGCAAGGAAACCTTGTTACAAAAGGAGCCGCCGAAGTTATGGCAGCCTATAACTCGGCTTTACTGGCTGATATGTTTGGGGATACCCCATGGAGCCAGGCCGCCTTGCCGGCAGAAGATGGCATTCCGCCCTACATGAATCCTAAAATTGATACTCAACAAGAAATTTATGTCGGCATCATGCAATACCTCGATGCTGCCATTCAAGATCTTCAGGGCTCAGATGCTCATGCAACTGGCCCGATGGGATCGTACGATTTAATGTACGGTGGAGATAAAGCAAAATGGCTGAAATTTGCTTACGGGTTAAAAGCACGTTATACAATGCGCTTGCTGAAGAGATCAACAAATGCGACACAAACATTGGAAAAGGTAATCGAATATGCCGATAAATCTTTTAAATCGGCTGCAGAACAAGCCGCTTTTGCAATCTATGATGCGTCGAATCTCAATCCGTTGTTTGACTATCAGTGGAGCCGCGATGGTCTAGCCGCCAGTAAAAGCATTTCTGAAAAATTAATTGAACGTAACGACCCCCGTATCCGTCGCGTGTTTATTGACGCTAATTGGGTACAAATGACCGGCGCAGATGATGAAGCATTCTTTATGGCACCAAACGGAGAAAACGAACAGGTCCAATATTATTACAACACGTCCGCTTTTGTATTCTCGCAAACAGCCCCAACGTTGTTATTAAGCTATCACGAGGTTCTTTTTCTGAAAGCTGAAGCTCTTTGTCGCTTAAAACGCGCTGAAGAAGCAAGAAGTGTATTGAAAGATGCTGTTGTGGCAGGCATTGCAAATACGGAAATAAATGTTGCCGCAGCAATGAATGCCCCGTCAGTCCTCGGATATGGCGGCCTTACTGAAACAACTAATCCGATTACTAAAGCCGAAGCTGAATCATATTTCGAAACAAGTGTAAAACCGTTGTTTGAAAGTAACCCGCTGAAAGAAACCATGAATCAAAAATATCTGGCATTCTTTGGGGCTTCAGGCGAATCGACCGAATGTTACAATGATATCCGCCGGATGAAAGGATTAGGCGAAAATCTTGTAACATTGAAAAATCCGAACCAGTTTCCACTTCGTTGCCCCTATGGGAATGATGATACAACAACGAACCCTGCTGTGCAAAAAGCTTATGGAAACGGGCAGTATGTTTATACGGAACCGGTTTGGTGGGCTGGTGGAACCCGATAATAATTCTATCTACATAAAAAAAGGCCCTGTTCTGGTTTAAGTTCCGAACAGGGCTTTTTTATTCCCTTATCTTTTATCAAACTTTATTCTTTCTGTAACTTCCTCGTAATAATATCATTTCATCTTTACTTTCGGAATTATGTGATGATTGACTAATGGAAGATGATATCAGAACCCTGGAAATTTCGGTAATTTCCGACATTCATTTGGGCACACATGCCAGTAAAGCCAAATCGCTGCTGAAGTACCTCAAATCGATCAACCCCCGAATCCTCATCCTCAACGGCGATATTATTGATTCGTGGCGCTTCTCCCGAAACTACTTCCCCAAACCGCACTTAAAAGTTATCCGCCAAATTATCCGGATGCTCGAGAAAGGAACCCGGATCGTGTACGTGACTGGCAACCACGACGAAGTATTTCGGAAATTCAACAAAACCCGGATCGGAAATTTTGAAATTGTCAACCAGTTTGAAATTACCCTGAACAACAACCGGACCTGGATTTTCCACGGCGACATTTTCGACCTGATTATACACCAGGCCAAATGGCTGGCAAAACTCGGCGCCGCGGCCTATGGCTTTCTGACCATCATTAACAAACTGACCAATCAAATACTAAAGCACTTCGGCATAAAGGAAGTGATTTTTTACAAATCGATGAAAGACCGCATTTTGAAAGATAAAACAACCCTGACCAAATTCGAGCAGACGCTTGCCCGCATGGCCGCTTTCCGAAACTATCAAACGGTTATCTGCGGGCATACCCACATCCCGGTCGACAAGGTCCTCAGTTCGGATAAAGGCCCTGTCAGATACCTGAATTGTGGCGACTGGGTTGAGCACTTTACCGCAGCCGAATACGATAACAACGAATGGAACCTGCTCTACTTTAAAGGCGAGGCCGAAGAAGAACCCGAACTCGTTGGCGACGACCTTTTCATTCCGGACCAAAAACAATTGTACAGAAAAATATTGGAGGAGTTTGCTGTTGCAAGCCTGTTTTAAATGAAAATTCTTTACGCAATACAAGGAACCGGGAACGGGCACATGGCCCGCGCCACCGAAATTGTCCCGATACTTCAGGAACTGGCCGAAACCGATGTGCTTGTCAGCGGCATCCAAACCGACCTGAAGGCACCATTCCCCATCAAATACCAGTTTTACGGAATGAGTTTTATTTTTGGCAAACACGGCGGGGTCAATATCTGGAAAACGCTGGTCCGGTTTAACCTGCTCCGCTTTCTGCGCGACATCCGCCATTTGCCGGTCCACGAATACGATCTGGTAATTTGCGACTTCGAACCGGTCTCGGCCTGGGCATGCCGGCTGCAACGTAAGTTATGCATTGGGTTGAGCCATCAGAATGCCGTTTTGCACCCCAATGCGCCCCGCCCGGCTTTCCGCGACCGGCTGGGCGAAATCATCCTGAAACACTACGCCCCCTGCCCGATCAATTACGGCTTTCATTTTCAACGTATTTCCCCTGAAATATTTACCCCGGTCATCCGCTCGTCGATCCGAAAGGCAACGGCAAGCAACGAAGGCCATTTTACCGTATACCTTCCGGCCTTTGCCGACGATCAGATTATCCGGGTACTTTCAAAAATCGGAAACATTCGCTGGCAGGTTTTCTCAAAACACACCAGCGAGAGCTACGACTCGGGGCATATCCATATCGAGCCGGTCTCGCTGCACCGGTTTACCCAAAGTTTCTTAAGTTGCGAGGGGTTGCTTTGTACCGCCGGTTTTGAAGGCCCGGCCGAAGCGCTATATTTAGGCAAAAAACTGTGCGTCATCCCCATGCAAAATCAATACGAACAGTTTCTGAACGCAGCATTTCTCGAATCAATGGGAATCTTGGTATTAAAAAACTTTCATCATTCCGAAGAACTTATCCGGAGCTGGACCCAAGCTGTTCCACCGCACCAGATTGACTATCCGGACCAAACACGGGCCATTCTTTCATCGTTGGTTTTACAGCATCAACCATCCCGACATGCGTTTAATGCCTCTTTTATTTAACCTGAAAAAAAACCTCCAGCACCCAACCGGACTGGAGGTTTTTCACATTTACGGTTTGCGGATTATGAAAAACTCATATCCATAATAGTCGCCATATTGTTTGTACTGCTCAATTTCCCTTCGGAACATTTTCAACAAACCCGACAACTCCGGATCTTCCGCATAAAGTGGCTCCCACCGATCGAGAATGGCCTCCTGGGGATAATAATATTCGTCGAGCCAGCACTCTTTGGGTTGCGAGAAATGACCGATCACTTCATATCCACATTCCCCAATCAACTCCAGGCTTGCTTCGATGGTCTGAATATCCGGATAAACTTCATTCCAATAATTCCTGATTTTATCCGGGGCATCGTCTGAAAACCAAACCGATTCCGAAAAAGCGATAATACCTCCTGGTTTGAGGAACCTCCGCCAATTTTTCAACCCGTTTTCAAAACCGGTGATAAAGATGGAACCTTCGGCCCAGATCAGATCAAGACTTTCCGGAGAAAAAGGCAGCGCATTCATGTCGGCCTGCAAAGTCCGGATATGGTTTGTCAGGTTCAGTTCTGCCGCTCTTTGCTCCAGCGAATCCAGAAAAGGCTGGTGGATGTCAACAGCCGTGATCTGCCCATTGGTTTGTCTGGCCAGGTCGATGGTCTGGGCTCCCTTGCCACAGCCAATGTCGGCAATCAACGGCTTGTCGGGCAAAAAAGGCTTTGCAATCTGAAATGCCCGATTGGTTGAAGCGGTGTTTCCGGGACCTTGCCGGTGTATCGATTCGAAATATCTAAAAAACAATTCTTGTGTATTCATGTTCTAATGTTGTTGTAATTTTGATACCCTTCCCGGAACAATCCGCAATCAGGAACAATACTCCTGTGGTTTTCCGGGCGGAAAAAATAAAATAAACTGATTTAAATGACGGATACGGCCAGCTGCCCTGACCCGAGCAGGCCAGATTTGATTGTTCCCGGGGCAACCCCGTCAAACATCAGGCAACTGTAATTAAGCAATCATCCAGTAGTTTTAGTCGTCCAAATGTAATTAAATTATTAACCCTGATTGCGTATCTGAACCTCAAATCATCCGTCGCTGTTTGTATTTTTTAACAGAAATAATTTGAATAAAGAGCCTTGTCACCATATTTTTACAACCAATGTTCAGCAACCGTAAATATAATCTATTCCTGCTGGTCCTGGTTCACCTGCTGATACTTGCCTATCCGCAGGCAATCAAATCGGTTCACGTGCATCACGACGAACACCGTCGGCATTTAGATTGCGGGCACACAGCAACAATCGCCGAATCAGAAAAAAACTGTCCGGTTTGCGACTTTGAATTTGTCAGCTTCATTACCGAAACCCCGCCCCGGGCAACTGCCTTTTTAGAAGGTGCCCCTCTTTTCAATTCCCCCGGGCCCAAGATCTCGTGCAACGAACGCCTTTACTATTTCTCGCTGAGGGCTCCACCAGTTGCCTGACTCCCGCCTTATTTTTTTGCCGGCATCTGTATTTCTGAGATTGCCCAGAACCCATTGGCACTGTATTGCCAATTCGGCGGGCGAAACGGTTTGGTATTCTCCAAAATTGTAGGTTCAAACACGCGTCCTGCCGTTGGACATTGACATGCAGTAAGCCAACCTGACTCACAAATACTGGCATTATATCCCCGGATTTGACCGATCAAATCTACCGGGCCTATACTTTTATCTATCAAAAACTGATATTCAATATACATACGTCATATCATGCAAAAAACATTTATACTTCTGGCAGCAATTCTGGGCCTTTTCCCCCGGATTGTTTCAGCTCTGCCAACCGATAACAACATCAGCGCCCATTTGAAAGGAAAGGTTATCGAAAAATCTTCCGGAGAGGCTTTGCCTGGCGCCAGCATCTATTTTCCCGACCTGAAGACCGGAACCATAACACAGGCCGATGGCACATATTCGATCGACAAGCTGCCGGCAAGCAAAATACTGGTGCAGGTCAGCCTGATTGGCTACCAATTAGTGGGCCAAACCATCGACCTTACAAAAACGGCCACCTGTGATTTTACACTTGAAGAAACGGCCACCGAAATCGGCGAAGTAGTTGTTACCGGACAATCGGGCGGCATCCAGCAAAACCGGACGCCATCGCAAGTAGCCATTGTTCCCCACAACCAATTGCTGCAAAACGCCGGCACCAACATCATCGATGCCATTGCCAGCGAACCGGGTGTTTCGCAGGTTACCACCGGCGCTGGTATCTCTAAGCCCGTTATCCGCGGACTGGGATACAACCGGGTTGTGGTAATTAACGACGGAGTCCGTCAGGAAGGGCAGCAGTGGGGCGACGAGCACGGCATCGAAATCGACGAGTTTGGAGTCGATCGCGTCGAAATCCTGAAAGGCCCGGCCAGCCTGGCCTACGGCTCCGACGCCATGGCCGGCGTGCTCAACATGATCTCGGCACCCACAGTGCCCGACGGCGTTATTCGCGGAAACATCGTCAGCAATTACCAAACCAACAACGGACTGATTGGTTATTCAGGCGACTTATCCGGAAATAAAAACGGACTGATCTGGGATAGCCGGTACAGCGGAAAGCTGGCGCATGCCTATGAAAACAAATACGACGGGCCGGTTTTCAACTCTGGCTTCAGGGAAAACGCGGCCAGTGCCACAATCGGGTTCAACCGCAGCTGGGGCTACTCGCACCTGCACCTGAGCTTGTACCACCTGAAACCCGGCATGGTAGAAGGCGAACGCGACAGCCTGACCGGGAAATTTGTTAAACCAGTCATTTTGCCCAACGGCGAAAAAGGTACCGCAATTGCTACCTCTTCTGATTTTAATTCGTACCAGCCACGTGCTCCATTTCAGAAAATATCGCACTACAAAGCCGTATGGGACAACAGCTTTTTTATTGGGCAGAGTAATGTGCAGACCACCATTGGATTTCAGCAAAACCAGCGAAAAGAATACGAAGATCCGGATGCTTACGGACTTTACTTTTTACTGAACACCCTGAATTACGATCTGCGTTACAATTTACCTTCGGCTAACAACTGGAAGATTTCGTTCGGGACGAATGGCATGTCGCAACAATCAAAAAACAAAGGCTCCGAGTTTCTTGTCCCGGCTTACAGGCTGTTCGACTTCGGGCTTTATGGGATTGTCAGCAAGCAGCTTGACAAAGTCGACCTGAGCGGTGGGTTGCGCTATGACCAGCGCGTCGAAAAAGGCGATGCCCTGTACCTGGACGAAACCGAAAAAGTTACTTCGGCTGCCGATCCAAATGCAATCCAGCGGTTTTCGGCCTTTGACCAAACCTTTCGTGGAATCTCGGGAAGCCTGGGCGCCACCTGGCAAGTCAGCGGCGCCACCTACACCAAGGTTAATGTATCGCGCGGGTTCCGGGCCCCGAACATCGCCGAACTGGGATCGAATGGAGTTCACGAAGGAACGCTACGCTACGAAATCGGGGATCCGGAGCTGAAACCGGAAACCAGCCTGCAATTCGACTGGGGCATCGGGATGAACACACACCATGTTTCGGCCGAACTGGATTTGTTTCACAACACGGTCGATCATTTTATTTTTGCCCATAAGCTAAATTCGGTTGCCGGAGGCGATTCGTTACGAGAAGAAGTGCCCGTGTTCAAATTTTCATCCGGAAAAGCACATTTGTATGGAGGCGAACTCCGGATCGACATTCACCCTCACCCGTTCGACTGGCTTCATTTCGAAAATACCTTCTCGTACGTGCATGCCACCCTGGCCAACCAGCCCGATTCGTCGCGCTGGCTGCCGCTGACCCCTGCTCCGCGCTGGATCTCCGGAATACGGGCCGATATCGCCCGGATTAACCGGTTCATCGGGAATGGCTATATAAAATTGGGGATCGACCACAATTGGAGCCAGGAACATGTTTATGCTGCCTACGGAACCGAGACCCGGACTCCTGGTTACACGTTGTTCGACTTAGGTGCCGGAGCCGATGTGGTTTCCGAACACAAGACCCTTTGCTCGGTGTATATTTCAGTCAACAACCTGACAAACACAACTTACCAGAACCACCTCAGCCGATTGAAATATGGCGAGACCAATTATACCACCGGGCGAACAGGAGTATACAACATGGGCCGGAACGTCAGTTTCAAACTGATAATCCCGGTTGATTTCACGGAAAGCCACAATTAACCAAATCATTGTCCGATAAAATTCATTATAAAAATTTTAACCAGACAGCATGTCCCCAAATAAAAACTCCGGAGCCCGATTTTAAATCTTTGCTCCGGAGTTTTCCCTGGATCCCCATAACTCCTATTTCCCTGGGTACGTCAGGTTCTCCGCCTTAATCGTAAGGGTTGTCCCTTCCCTCGACAGATCAGTCAGAAGCCTGCCTTTCTTTTTCAGTTCGTTTTTCAACTCACAACTGGCACAGCCGCCACACAAGCTCCGCTCTTTTACCGTAACAGCTTTGTAAACGGCGTAGATGGTCCTTGCCACCACGGCAACTACAATTAATAACGCTAATATATTTTGAATCATACTTTTTGAGATTTGGTCATATTTCAGTCATTGATGGTCTTTTAATGGTCGTTAGCAGGGTATTGTCGTGCCTGTTTTTGAGCTGGAAGCGCTTACAGAATCAAACTTCCGATCTGATAGATTCCCAATGCCGCGATCCAGGCAATTGCCGTGGTATAAACAGTTGTAAAAACAGCCCATTTCCAGTTGGCTTCTTTCCTGATCGCGGCAACTACCGCAATGCATGGAAAATAAATCAGAACGAAAACCATCAGGGAAAAAGCAACCAGGGGCGAAAAAACCTTCTGCCCGACTCGCGGCCCGTGAGAAAACGTCTGTTCCCGAAGCTTTTCTTTCAGCGACTGTGAGTTTTCATCGGCCTCTAAGCTGGCATTGTACAGCACACCCATCGAGCTAACTACAATTTCTTTGGCTGCCATCCCGGTAATGATGCTCATCCCAATCTTCCAGTCGAACCCGAGCGGACGGATCACTGGCTCGATGAAACGTCCCATCATCCCGATGTACGATTTTTCCTGACGCTCTTCTTCCTTGGCCAGTTCAATCTGTTCGGCCCGACTGGCTTTTTCTTCCGGAGAGAGGTTCGCATTTGTCTCAACCTGCATCAACAGCAAATCGTAATCTTTCGAAAATTCGACATGACGCGGGTAGTAGCCCATTGCCCAAATGATGATGGAGGCAAACAGGATAACAGTTCCCATTTTTCTCAAATACTGTTGTCCTTTGTGCCACATATGAACCGTTGTGTTCCGCAGGGTTGGCATCCGATAGGGCGGAAGTTCCATGACAAACGGCACTTCCTTCTTGGCAAACAGCGTTTTCTTGAAAAACAGCCCCATCAGCACGGCCATCAAAATGCCGATGGCATAAATCAGGAACAAAATAGCCCCCTGGTAACTTACAAAGAAGGCCGAGATGAGCAAAACGTAAACAGGCAATCGCGCACTGCACGACATAAACGGAATAATCAGCATGGTAAGCAAGCGGTCGTTTCGGTTATCGAGCGTCCGGGTGGCCATCACGGCCGGCACGTTGCACCCAAAACCCATAATGAGCGGGATAAACGATTTACCGTGAAGCCCCATCTTGTGCATCAGTTTATCCATGATGAAAGCAGCCCGGGCCATGTACCCCGAATCTTCCATCAGCGAAATGAAAAAGAAAAGGATCAGGATATTGGGCAAAAAGACAATAACCCCGCCAACCCCGCCAATAACTCCATCGACAATCAGGTCTTTCAATGCACCGTCGGGCATGATATTCCCGATCAGTCCGCCCAGCCAGGCAATCCCGGCATCCATCCAGTCCATCGGATAGGCCCCCAGGGTAAAGGTGCCCTGAAACGTCAGCCAGATAAAAAAAATGAAGATCGGGAACCCCCAGATTTTATGGGTCAATATCTTGTCGATCTCGCGACTTTGATCCCGCCTGACCTGAGGCCCGCTTTTGTAAGTTTCCTTCAGCGCCCCGGCTATGAAACCGTATTTGGCATCGGCGATAAGCGTCTCGGAATTGTCGTTAAAAATCTGTTCGAGCCTGCGTATTTCCTTATCACGGATTTCTTTTACCGCAGCAAAAACCGGTGTTTCCCGCATCAAATCCAGCGTATTTCTGTCGCCCTCCAGCAGTTTGATCGCCAGGAAGCGTGTCGAGTATGTTTGCCTGATTTGAGGGAACTTCCTGATTTCAGCCTGCATCGAGTTAATCGATTTCTCGATCTCGGGGCCATAATTAATGTGCACGTGCCGCACAACCGGATCACGCTCTTCATATACTTCGATAATGCGACGGAACAATTCGTTCAGACCCTTCCCCTTTGACGCAACTGTTGGAATAATCGGGATACCGATCATTTCGCCCAAACGTTTGTAATCGAACCGGACGTCTTTCTGCTCCAGTTCGTCGTACATATTCAGGGCAATGACTACCTTGATGTTCATATCGATCAACTGGGTTGTCAGAAACAGGTTGCGTTCCAGGTTCGAAGCATCCACCACGTTTACCACCACATCGGGCCGTTTTTCCACAATATAGCTCCTGACATAAAGCTCCTCCGGAGAATATTCGGTAATCGAATAAGTCCCCGGCAAATCGGCAATCAGGAAATTGTAATCACCCTGCCGGAAACGGGCTTCTTTGGCATCGATAGTCACCCCCGCATAGTTCCCGACCCGCTCTTTCGACCCGGAGGCATAGTTGAACAGGGTGGTCTTCCCGCAATTTGGATTCCCGACCAACGCAACCGAGATGGTTTTCCCTTTCGTTTGTCCGGACAATTTGGGGCGGTGTTCATCGATTGTCCCTTCGAATTTTCCGCCCGACAAACGGCCGGCTTCTTCCGGAGATACAACCTCGACAAGCCCGGCTTCGCTGCGCCGAAGCGACACCTTGTAGCCCATAATTTCGTATTCAACCGGATCTCGCAAGGGCGCATTTTTTACCACCTTTACTTCCTGCCCTTTCACAAATCCCATTTCGGATATTCGTTTCCGGAAAGCCCCCTGCCCCAACACGTGGACAATAACCCCACGCCCACCGGTTGGCAGGTCCGACAAACGTTTCGTTTTCATTCCGGGTTCTGTATTTTCTAAAAACATGACTGCTTTTTTTGTTTTCAATCCTGATTGCTAAAATTCGAGACCGAGACGTAAAAACCCGACCAACGCATTTTTTAGTTGCACATCGGTCCCTCCCGGATGAATGATATACTGCATGTCGGGTTGTAAATAGATCTGATCAGTCAACTGAGCCTTGTAAGTCAGTTCAATCGATGTTTCATCTTTGCCCCGTTCTTTGGTTAGCAAGCCTCGGGCCATAGCCAGTCCAAGTACGTCGGCCCCTTTGCGCGACAACAACCCCGTGTAAGCAAAGCCCGCCCCGAGGTAAGCAAAATTGTCGTTGCGCGGGCTTACACCCAACTGGTAAAATGCGCTCAACCCTTTCCCTTCGTCCCCGGAAGCCGTCAGTTGATGGTCGCCAACAACATACAAGCCCCAGTCGTGTGCAAGGCGGTTCCCGATTTCTGAATTAACCACATCGCTTTCGGGACAATGATGATGATAAAAAGCCCCGGCTTTCAATACATTTGGCCGAACCTCAGTCTCATCCCGCGAAAACCGGGCCTCGGTTACCCACAGCAAGCCCCGCAGATAATCCAGGCTCCAGTTCAGGTTATAAGGGTTTGAATCAAAATCGATCGGACAGCCTTTATAGACAGCCGTTTTCAGGGCAAATTCCCCGGAAGGTTCCCATTTCAGCGTGATCCCGGGCGAAGTCAGCGGGAAAATCGGGGCCAGAATATTATCGGCAATTACCGAGTGTATCCCGAACGAACTGTTCAGAAATAACGAGGCAACATCGCTTGCGGCGAACTCGGCATTCAGGTCCTGCAGTCCAACGATACCGGTGATGTTCGAAACGGTTTGCCGGTACCATAGTTCGTATAAAAAAGTATGATTGCCGGCCTCAATATTCGAGGCTACCTGAAAATCGCCAATCAGGCTGCCCGAAGGTTCTCCGCCATGCGAATTGGCTCCGTGAACCAGAAACCCGCCCCCTTTCCAAAGTCCGGCTTTTTCGGTGTCAAAACCGATAAACAAATCAGCTAATCCCAGATACGTGGTCCCGGTTTTTATCCCTCCCCGAAGGTTAGAAACAAAATCGCCCTTGTAGGTGGCGCTTAACTGAAATGCAGGCCCCGGTTCGCCGGTTAATTCCTGCGAGGATGCACGAAAATGCAAGAACAGGAAAAAGATTAGCAGCGCGTTTGTGATATTTTTAACGTTCATGAGTAAGTGATTTTTGACGGTGTAAAGGTACCGTTGGGGGAAAAAGGCATCAATCCCCATTTGTAGGGATATTTCGCAAGAACTGCTTCATGCCCAAGATTTGTCAATCATGAAATAGACATGTTCGCCAACGTTCACACCAACCGAAAATGTGCAAATGGCTATTCGCTTCGCGGATTTCGCAAGCTCAATTCCATGTCGGTGCTAAATTGATTGAAAAGGAAGAGCTTTTACGAACCTACTTTGAAAATTTATACGCATGAAATGAGCATGATTCGCCAGAACACCAATCGAGATGATTATTTTCCAATCATGCGAATTGAACGAAGTGAAATCCATGGAATGAACTCCATGTGGTAATTATGAGCCTGTTTAAATTTCTTCTATGAATTAAACTCACCCCGTCGCATCTACGATGCTCCGCCCTCTTCTACATGTAGAGAGGAGAAAAGTCCGATTTATCGGGCTTGGGGTGAGTCAAAAATTAAGGTAAAACAATCAAAAACAATCACTATTATCCGACTAATCTAAAATTCTGAAGATATTGTCTTCTAATTTTCTGGTAGTCAGTCATTATTATTTTTATTTCAAAAGTCACCCCCCCTTCAAAATGCAAGTTTTGTTTGCAAGGATGATGCGGTGAACTCCG
>JAJUGZ010000151.1 GCA_029265715.1 Bacteroidota bacterium | reverse complement strand
GAGTTCACCGCATCATCCTTGCAAACAAAACTTGCATTTTGAAGGGGGGGGTGACTTTTGAAATAAAAACAATAATGACTGACTACCAGAAAATTAGAAGACAATATCTTCAGAATTTTAGATTAGTCGGATAATAGTGATAAATTTAGTATTAGTCCCTTCGAAAATCGATTTCAAAATTGATTCGATATTCGCCTGCCTTACGTCCAGATCTACTTTTCGTTCAACGTCAATCTTGCTGTCATTGTACATGAAGTAAAAATTACTTTGGTCCTCAATCCGGTTAAGCAGATCTTTCACGGTTACACTCTGCACTTTCAAATCCAGTCGGGTGTTCTGAGAATAAACACCGGCATTCACACTAATGAAGGTAATCAGCAGGAAAAAGGTCGTTAGTTTCATAACCCGAATTAAATGCAACAGGGCATAATAAGTCCTGTCGTCGTTAAACATCCATTTTTTTTTCATAATTTTGTAGTTCTAAGTTAAACATTCCCTGGGGAGGGATTATTTGATTTACACAAGAGAAAAGTGTTGCAAGCGCTTTTCTCTTTTTTGTTTTAAATCATCACTTTTTGTTAATCGGATAAATTGTTACCGTATCGTTTTCAACTTTAAAATCCATGGGCGTTGTAAGCGACAGCAATTGCAATACCTCTTTCAAACTCTCGGTCCGGACTGTAAACGTGTAATTTTCTGAATATCTGAGACTTCCATCCAACATTATCCGAACGCCATACCAACGCTCCATCTTTGTTACCACTTCGTTGAATGATGAATTATTAAACCGGAGCATTTCTTCTTTCCAAGAAGTGTAGAACTTTGTATCAACCTGAACATTCTTCATATCCCCGGTATTGGTATTAATTATATTTTGTTCTCCCGGACTAAGCGTCGAATAAGTATTTTGAGCTTTATTAAATACACTGACACTTCCTTCATCCAATATAGTAAATACCTCTTTATCAGATTCATACGCACAAACATCGAATTTTGTCCCGAATACCCTCACATCGGCATATTTCGTTTGTACAACAAAAGGGTGCTTGGGGTCTTTTACTACCTCAAAATAGCCTTCGCCTACTAAATTTACGTTCCGGTTCACCACAAAATTTACCGGATATTGAAGGGTTGAGCCTCCATTCAGAAACCCCTTTGAACCATCAGGCAGTGTAAACTGGATTCTTGCCCCCCGCGGTGCACAAATTTCAGAGTATGCCACATCGGCATATCGATCCTGCACCATCAAATAAATTCCTGCGACTAATAACGGAACCATCAAAACAGCGGCGACCCGGTAATAAGCCAACAGTATCTTCTGCGATACAGAATGCTTAGTTCTTGACATATTGATATGAAAATGGATACGATCAAGGATATGCTGCAAGTTGACCTTCTCTGCAGAACTTGCATTGTAATGTTCCAGGGCCGTTTCTCTTAATTCCTTTTCATTATTTTCATCCAAATACAACCCGGCAATCAGATACTCATCTTTAGCTGATAGATTACCGAAGTATTCTTTGATTCTATCTTTAATGGAAATTTCCATGTTGTCTGAAATACTGCTTTGATATGTATATCCACAACATTGGTTTTACACCTAATCTGTTTTCAATTCTTTTTACTGAATAAACAACCAGAAGAACAAAAGACCGGCAAGATGCTCATCTTTTAACTGCTGCCTTAAAAAACGCAAAGCCTGATTTAAATGATTTTCAACTGTACTTTGACTGATATTCATCTCTTCCGAAATATCCTTTGCATTCTTTCCTTCATACCTACTTTTAATGAAAACAGCTCTTCGTTTTTCAGGCATCCGATCCACGAGCTTATCAACCATTGCTTTAAGAGAAGAATAGTTAACCAGTTCCTGTGTCTGGTCTGTCTTTTCGTCATTAAATACTTTTGACTCAATATATTTATTAATCAACGCCTTCGACCGAAAATACTTTTTTATGTAGTTAAATGCTATTGAAAACAAATAGGAGCGGAATTCAAACTCTTCTTTAATGTCAGCCCGTTTATCCCAAATTTTTGAGAATATTTCCTGTACCATTTCTTCAGCTTCCTCTCTAGATTTTAGATACCCATACGCAAAATGGTACAACTTTGAGCTATACGTATAAAAAATCTGGTTGAAAGCGTCAAGATCATTCTTTTTTAGCCTTTTAATCAATTCTTTATCGTTATATGCTCGTAGTTCAGCCATAATTTTTGTTCTCATGCAAAAATAAAAACTTATGCAAGACTATCCGCTTATCCCCCCTCTCCCGGCAACTGCCGGATAACACATTCCGAGGTCAAGCGGCTTTGAGTATCGGCACCGAAATCAATTCCATTTATTACCAAGCACGTAGGCCGAAAGGTCAGTCAACTGCTGATCGGTTAACTGAGGGAACCCGGTCATCTGCGGATAATCAGGCCGCTTTCGGCCCGGCGCTTTTATCCATTTTTTCAGCGCCTCCGGATTAGCGGCATAAATAGCCGAGGCCTCAGTCATTGGGGGGCCAACCAACCGGGTTGCAGCCGCGTGGCAAACAGCACAATGCGACTGGAACAACTCTTGTCCGGGGTTTATTGTGCTCAGCAATTCTTGTGTTTCCTTAGGCAGGGGTAAATTTTCATGCGCTTTTTTCGCAGCCTCCTGATGTGTTTTGGTCCGGGCCGCCATCAGCTCTTTGTGCGTTCTCAAAGCATTCTCCCTGTAAATATGACGCCCGGTTCCCATAAAACCAACAGTAACCGTCAGGGAAGCAACAATCAGCATAAACCGCCGATTGATTGCCATATTTCCTGAAACCTGCATCCGCCACATAAGAACCAGCGCAGCCAGCGCAAACACAACGCCTCCGACGATAACAAAAAACAAGCTCCAGCTCACCCCTTTCGATGGCAATGTCAGGAACAAAAGCGGCCCAAAAATCAGCTGGGACCCGGTTGCCCCCAGGGTCAGGTTTAGCATCATCTGTTGTAAATCAGCCTGTTGAAGTCGGTTAAACGCATGGGCCGGGGTGTACGTTTTCCGGCCAAAGTAGATAAATAAGAACAGCCCGGTCAGGGCCAGCGAGGCCGCCAGAAAATGGAAATACCGCGGAAACACGTTAGGCAACGCCAATGCCGAAAGAAATCCATGGACCTCGTTCCATCGCTCCGGAAACAGCATCAGGTTAATGTTGGTAAGAAAAATAAACGGGATGACCAGAAAACTCAACATCGGCAAACTTAAGATTGCAATATGGAACGAACGGTTCCCGGCAAACCGGTCCCATGTATATTTGTGCAGATAAAGCAATAAAAACGCCAGCGCCACCCACGGCACAATCGAGATCCAGGCGTAACCGGTCATCGCATTAGCCGAATAAAAATAGATCGTGTACAATACATTAATCGACAGCAGAGGCGCTACTCCAAGCACCACGCCCATGCTTTTATTCACCGTAATGGTCGCCGCAATTTCGCGGGCCAGCACATCGTAATCCGAATCTTTCAACCCTTTCAACTGAAACCAGAAAGTCAGGATTGTACTTCCCAACATCAGGTTGATAAAAAGAATGTGCAGTAAAAAAGAAAAAATCAGGATACCCATCAGCACCCCCCCGGGAAGAGGCAATGGCAGCGAAATGTCTTTAGGAACAGGTATTTGCATGATCATATTCATAATTGATTGGGTTAATTGGTTACTTTCCTGTCCAGATTTCCGAAAAGCGAAGGCCCTCTTAATTGTGCACCTTCCAGTGTGGTGGGTTCTTTCTGCTCAAAAATAATGTAGGCCACCAGCGCGTCAAGCTCGGCATCGTTCCCCGGGAAGGGGGGCATGTAAGTCCTGACATTGTGCATTTGTTTAATGTATGCTTTCATCGCGTCGGGATTTAAGGGCTGACCGGCACCATACATTCGTTCAAAATTCCAGACTATCGAGTTAATGCCATGGGTGGTATGGCACCGGGTACACGAAATGGCAAACACATTCTCGCCAGCCTGCAACTCGTTTTCAGGAGTTATGGTGCAAATCCCCGACCAAGTACTTTCTGACAGCAGCCCATTTTGTTGATAAAGCGGATAGTCGTCGGCCAGCAGCCCGTTGGCATACATATAATTCCCGATCACATAAGGTTTCCGGATAAATTCGCGAATACGCTCGAATGTTCCCAGGAACAGTACCGAAACAACAACCGGGATAACCATCAGCGGACGTGGCAGACGGGTCGGGAAAAAGAACCCGGAACCACTGACAATAAAACCAACCGCAATAGCAAACACCCCAACCCACAACAACGAATTATACCAATCCTGAAACTGTTGGGTCGCAATAGCAACCGGTAGATTACCGATCATCATACGCGGAATCTGCCAGTAGTAAATAAAAGCGCCAACCGCGGCAATCGGGGTCCACCGCATAATCCAAGCCGAAACCGTTTTAACGGCTTCGCGTTTAATCGGACTATCTTTTTTTAGAATGTATAAAGTCGCCATCAGGATAAACGTACCGGCAATCATCATGGCAACGGGAGTCCTGAAAATGAGTTGCGGCAAATAAATCGGGTTAGCAAACCCCTGGAGCAACGTATGTTTGCTCAGCCAGTTTCCGGGATCCATCATAAAACCCAGAATGGCTACAATAATGGCCATGGTCAGCCAGCTAAAAATGCTCAATGCCAGCCCGAACCGGATATGTCTGAGTTTGCTGTGAGCCGAGGTAACCGATTTCTTCCATGTCAGGAAATAAATCATGATAAAAACAACCTCGAGCATAAACACAATCCACTCGGTAAACCATGCAAAATAAAACACGCGCACCAAGCTGCCGATCGACGCCGGATTAGCCAGCGAAGCCGCAAACCAGATACCGACTCCGGTCAGTGCTCCAACCGTTGTGGTGATAATAAACCCGATGAACATGAGTTTCCGGGCCAGCTCATCCCAAGCGTGACCGTCGGCATGTCTCCGCTCGTTGATAACAAAACCTTTGTATTCGAGCCAGGTAACCAGCGGGATAAAGCCAACCGCCAATCCGTGATTAATAACCACATGCAAAATGGCAATCACAGCCACCAGCATCCGGTTCCCCATAAAATCAAGGTGAAAGATAGGAAAGTCCATACTTTTGCTTTTTTCGATAAAGCATATTACTGAATTTCGGACGTATATTCAAAAACGTCAGCGTGTTGTAAAAACTAATTCAGCAAAATGTTTCAGCCAATCAGCAAACCGACAAACACGAGATTAATGACAACATTAACTTTTTGACAATACAAAATCTCCGCAAAAATGTAACAAACCGTTTCTACCTGTACTAAATAATCAAAACAACACCAGATAATGGAACGTAAGGAAGAAAAATTTAAACAAATTGTTGATGAGAACGGGGACTGTATTATGCGAATATGCCGTTATTACAGCCCCAATTCCGAAGATCAGAAAGACCTGTACCAAGAAATTCTGATCAATGTCTGGAAGAGCCTCGACCGTTTCAGAGGAGACTCGAAAGTAAGCACCTGGATATACCGGATTGCTGTAAATACATCGCTTAATTTCGCCGGAAAAACGTTCCGGCAGTCCAGGTTAATTGTTGACAAGGATATCCAAAACCTGCAAGTTCTTTTCGACGACGAAATTAGCACGAAAGAACGTTACGAGCTAAACCTTGAAGCGCTTCAAACACAACTGAACCTGCTGTCGGTAATTGACCGGGCCATAATTTCGCTAATGCTGGAAGGACTTTCGAGCCGCGACATTGCTGATGTCATCGGACTTACCGAAGTGAACGTCAGGGTAAAGATTCACCGCATCAGGGAGCAACTCAGAGAACAATTGAAACCGAGAGCGTATTAATTTTAAACAGCAAAATCATGAAACAATATCAAGATAAAACCACCCCGATAAACATGGAACAATTCACAAAAAAGATCGCTAAGGAAGATCATCGCAACCAACAGATCACCCGGAATTTCCAGTGGCTTATGTGGATTATTGCTCCCCTTTACTGCGGGATGTTCTTAGTTAATCCCGACCCTGACCTAAGTTGGAATGAACGGCTTGGTGGACTTCTCTACGTTATTGCATTTGTTCTTTTTGCGCTTATTTTCAGGAAATTAAACAAAGAATACCGATCGGTTGATTACGGCATCCCGGTAGTTGAAATGCTCCGTCAGGCAGTTAACCGCTACAAACTATTTCAGAAAAAGGTGCTTTGGGCCATTGTACCAATCATATTTACTGACGCAGGAATGATATTCCTTACGCTGGAACACACGGGATCACAGAACCTGTTAACTCATATCCTGACAACTCAGGCAATTATTATTCCGGCTTTTGCTATTGGCCTGACAATTGGCATATTCATCTGGCGACAACGACAAAAGCCACTGCGCGATGCAGCACTACGCATGCTCCGGGAAATAGAATCCGAACCCGGCATGAACGATCAATTAAACATCGTTTAAAAACAAAAAGCCCGGGAACTTCGCAGGTTTCCGGGTTTATTTTACAGCACCAGCTTCTTTCAATTATCAGAAACTGTTTAAATTTTCACTATTATCCGACTAATCTAAAATTCTGAAGATATTGTCTTCTAATTTTCTGGTAGTCAGTCATTATTGTTTTTATTTCAAAAGTCACCCCCCCTTCAAAATGCAAGTTTTGTTTGCAAGGATGATGCGGTGAACT
>JAJUGZ010000111.1 GCA_029265715.1 Bacteroidota bacterium | reverse complement strand
ATCACCGTTCCGTTCCGATATTCAGTTTTCAGGTATTCCTGATCAGTTAAACCGAATCCATGATAGAGCAAACTCGTTGACATTTTTTATTCTAAATTTACTGCTTTATTTTATTCAGGTACGCATTTCTGTGAAGAACCTAATTTATCTTTTTAGTTTTTATCTCCTGACTTAAGAAATGAGAGCGTTATTCTGTGTTAGTTACATAAAACGAGAAAAGCCGCTGCACCTGCATGCAACGGCTTAACCCATATTTTCTTGAGTCAGAAAACTACGCTTCGCCAACCGGCCCGCCAAATGTGATTGGCGGAATTCCCGGTTCGTGCCCTCTGACATTTTTAATCGTTCCAAACGCATTTTCGTATTTCTGAAGGTTATCCTGCAAGGCCAACAGAAGTCGTTTGGCATGTTCCGGAGTTAGAATGACCCGTGATTTTACACTGGCTTTAGGTATTCCGGGCATAATCCGGACAAAATCCAGAATAAACTCCGAGCTTGAGTGAGTAATAATGGCCAAGTTCGAGTAAGTCCCCTGAGCAATCTCCTCACTCAATTCAATATTTAATTGCTGATTTTGATTTTTCTGATCTTCCATGATTAGTCTCTCATTGAACGTTCCGTTTCTTTCATCTCGGCCATCCGGTCATACTCTTCGCGCGAGCCTACCACCAGGTTTTTGTACTCTTTCAAACCAGTACCGGCCGGGATCAGGAGACCACAGATCACGTTTTCTTTCAAACCATCCAGATAGTCAACTTTACCCATGATTGCAGCCTCGTTCAACACTTTGGTTGTTTCCTGGAACGAAGCAGCCGACAACCAGCTACGAGTTTGGAGTGCAGCACGTGTGATACCTTGCAAAATCTGGCTTGATGTTGCAGGTATTGCATCACGGGCATCGACCAGTTTCTTGTCGCGGCGACGAAGCGTTGAGTTTTCGTCACGCAGACGACGAGATGTGATGATCTGGCCAGCTTTCAACGAATCTGAATCTCCCGGGTCAACAACAACTTTTTTGTTATAAATCCAGTCATTTTCATGCAGGAATTCGTTTTTGTCAACTACCTGTTTTTCAAGGAAGCGAGTATCACCCGGATCGTCAATCTCAACTTTTCGCATCATCTGGCGAATAATCACCTCGAAGTGCTTATCGTTGATTTTCACACCCTGCATACGATACACATCTTGAACTTCATTCAGAATATATTCCTGAACGGCAGTCGGCCCCTTGATCGCCAAGATATCTGAAGGAGTAATGGCTCCGTCAGAAAGCGGGGTACCAGCACGAATATAGTCGTTTTCCTGTACAAGGATCTGACGTGACAGCGGAACCAGATACTTCTTCACATCATTTGTTTTCGAAGTTACAATGATTTCACGGTTACCACGCTTAATTTTCCCCAGTGATACCTCACCATCGATTTCTGAAACGATAGCTGGGTTCGATGGGTTCCGAGCCTCAAACAACTCGGTAACACGAGGAAGACCACCGGTGATGTCGCCTGCTTTACCAGCAGCGCGCGGAATCTTAACCAATACTTCACCTGCTTTTACCATCTGGCCTTCGTCAACCGCAATGTGACCACCCACCGGCAAGTTGTATGAACGGATTACCTCTCCGTTTTCATCCAAAATCCGCAATGATGGGTTCTTGGTTTTATCACGGGTTTCGATGATTACCTTTTCCTTGTAACCCGTTTGTTCGTCAG
The DNA here is from genome assembly GCA_029265715.1 of Bacteroidota bacterium. Taxonomy (GTDB): domain Bacteria; phylum Bacteroidota; class Bacteroidia; order Bacteroidales; family Prolixibacteraceae; genus Aquipluma. The sequence continues at coordinate 11,622 of JAJUGZ010000111.1, read as the reverse complement.
ATTCTTCGCGGAAAGTAACACCATCAATCAAGTGCTCAAACGAGATCTTACCCTTGTATTCGGTAATAATAACACCATTGTAGGGGTCCCACTCGCAAATACGCATTCCTTTTGTAACTTCTTGCCCATTTTCAATAAACAGCTTAGATCCGTAAGGAATGTTATGAGTTGATAATGGGATCCGGGTATTTTTATCGATAATACGCAACTCGGCCAGACGGCTCACTACGACCGAAGTTTTTCCTCCAGTTTCGTTTTCCTGTTCAACGGTGCGTAATTCTTCAATTTCAGCAATCCCGTCATATTTCGATTCAACAGCCGATTGGGTTGAAATATTTCCGGCAATACCCCCTACGTGGAACGTACGCAGTGTAAGCTGAGTACCTGGCTCACCGATTGACTGAGCAGCAATTACACCAACAGCCTCACCGCGCTGTACCAACCCGATTCCGGCCATGTTGCGACCGTAACATTTGGCACAAACACCATTTTTTGATTCGCAGGTCAATACCGAACGAATTTCAACGCTTTCAATCGGAGAATCTTCGATTTTCTTGGCAATTTCTTCGGTAATAAGCTCACCGGTGCCAATAATCAGTTTCCCGGTCAATGGGTTGTAGATATCGTGAACAGTCGTACGTCCAATGATGCGTTCAGAGAGCGAGGCGACGACTTCCTCGTTGTTTTTGATTGCTGTTGCAACCAAACCACGCAGAGTACCGCAATCTTCTTCTGAAATAATCACATCCTGAGCCACGTCAACCAAACGACGGGTCAAATAACCAGCGTCAGCCGTTTTCAATGCGGTATCGGCCAAACCTTTACGGGCACCGTGGGTCGAGATAAAGTACTCCAATACAGACAGCCCTTCTTTAAAGTTTGCCAAGATCGGGTTTTCAATGATTTGCGACCCGGTAGATCCTGATTTTTGAGGTTTTGCCATCAACCCACGCATACCGCACAACTGACGAATCTGTTCTTTCGAACCACGGGCCCCGGAGTCGAGCATCATGTACACTGAATTAAATCCCTGACGGTCATTGCTCAGTGTTTTCATTACCGAGTTGGTCAGTTTGGCATTCGCGTGTGTCCAAATATCAATAACCTGGTTGTAACGTTCGTTGTTTGTAATGAAACCCATATTGTAATTATTCATTACTTCTTCAACTTCGTTATAGCCATCTTCAACGATTTCTTTTTTATCAACCGGAATAACTACGTCGCTCAGGTTGAATGACAAACCACCACGATAAGCCATCCGATAACCTAAATCCTTGATATTATCCAGGAAGTTTACAGTAACCGCATTTCCGCACAGATAGAAGATATCGGAAATGATGGTACGCAATGATTTCTTCGTCAGCAACTGGTTGATATAACCAGCCTCTTTCGGCACAACCTGGTTGAAAATTACACGGCCCACAGTGGTTTCGATGATGTGCTTGAAATATTCATGATTTTCATCCACATCCTGAACTTTCACTTTAATGATGGCGTGCAAGTCTACAACTCCTTCGTTATAGGCAATGATTACCTCTTCCGGAGAGTAGAAGGTCATACCTTCTCCCCGGGCGCCAGGTCGGGGTTTAGTAATATAATACAGTCCAAGAACCATGTCCTGAGATGGCACCGTAATCGGCGCGCCATTGGCCGGGTTCAGCAAGTTATGCGAGGCAAGCATCAACAATTGGGCTTCTAAGATAGCCGCATTTCCCAGCGGAACGTGAACAGCCATCTGGTCGCCGTCGAAGTCGGCGTTGAACCCGGTACAAACAAGCGGGTGCAAGCGGATTGCCTTACCTTCGATCAACACGGGTTGGAACGCCTGAATTGACAAACGGTGCAAGGTAGGAGCACGGTTTAGCAATACCGGATGGCCTTTGAGCACATTCTCGAGAATGTCCCAAACAACCGGGTCTTTTCGGTCAACAATTTTCTTAGCCGATTTCACTGTCTTTACAATGCCGCGTTCGATCAGTTTGCGGATAACGAATGGTTTGTAAAGTTCGGCTGCCATATCTTTGGGCAAACCACACTCATGCAGCTTCAGTTTGGGGCCAACGACGATAACCGAACGGGCTGAATAGTCGACACGTTTACCCAACAAATTCTGACGGAAACGCCCTTGTTTCCCTTTCAAACTATCGGAAAGTGATTTCAGCGCACGGTTATTTTCTGTTTTAACCGCATTTGATTTACGAGAGTTGTCGAACAATGAGTCAACAGCTTCTTGGAGCATGCGTTTTTCGTTACGCAAAATCACTTCAGGAGCTTTGATTTCGATCAATCGTTTCAACCGGTTGTTACGGATTATAACCCGGCGGTACAAGTCGTTCAGGTCGGAAGTTGCAAAACGTCCGCCATCGAGTGGAACCAACGGACGCAGATCCGGAGGGATCACCGGGACCACTTTTACAATCATCCATTCCGGACGGTTTACGTTTTTACTGGCACGGAATGCTTCCACAACCTGAAGGCGTTTCAGCGCCTCGTTTTTGCGTTGCTGCGAGGTTTCTGTTCCTGCTTTGTGACGCAAATCGTACGACAATTCGTCGAGTTCTAATTTTTGAAGCAGGGAATACAATGCTTCGGCTCCCATCCGGGCGATGAATTTGTTTGGATCTTCATCATCCAGATATTGGTTTTCTTTGGGGAGAGTATCCAGAATATCCAGATATTCTTCTTCCGTCAGGAAGTCCAGTTGTTTAACTCCATCCTGGGCTTTGATCCCCGGCTGGATAACAACGTAACGTTCGTAATATATGATTGCGTCAAGCTTTTTGGTTGGCAATCCCAAAAGGTATCCGATTTTATTCGGAAGCGATTTGAAATACCAGATGTGAGCAACCGGAACAACCAGAGAGATGTGTCCCATGCGTTCGCGACGCACTTTTTTCTCGGTTACTTCAACACCACAACGGTCGCACACGATTCCCTTGTAGCGAATCCGTTTGTACTTTCCGCAATGACACTCATAATCTTTTACCGGCCCGAAAATACGCTCGCAGAATAAACCGTCGCGTTCGGGTTTATAAGTTCTATAGTTGATGGTCTCAGGTTTCAGGACTTCTCCGTGCGAACGTTCCAGAATTTCTTCCGGAGAAGCCAGGCTGATCCCAATTTTGGCAAAGCTACCTTTAACTTTATTGTCCTTTCTGAATGCCATATCGTGTATGTTATTTTACAAGTTAACAAAAGGGAATGCCCGGAGGCTTTCCACTCATATTAATCAAGAGTTACATTTAACCCCAGACCGCGTAATTCGTGCAACAATACGTTGAGCGACTCCGGAATACCTGCCGGCGGCATAGGTTCTCCTTTTACAATCGCTTCGTATGCTTTGGCACGTCCTAAAACGTCGTCTGATTTCACGGTCAGGATTTCCTGAAGAATATGAGATGCGCCGAATGCTTCGAGCGCCCAAACCTCCATTTCCCCGAAACGTTGCCCCCCGAACTGTGCTTTACCTCCAAGAGGCTGCTGGGTAATCAACGAATATGGTCCAATAGAACGGGCATGCATCTTATCTTCAACCATGTGACCCAGTTTCAACATATAAATCACTCCAACAGTTGCTGGCTGGTCAAATGGTTCCCCGGTTTCGCCATCTCTCAGGATTGTTTTCCCATAACGAGGGATGCCTGCTTTATCGGTATATTCATTTACCTGGTCGAGACTAGCCCCGTCAAAAATCGGAGTGGCAAATTTCAATCCGAGTTCTTTTCCGGCCCAACCCAATACGGTTTCATAAATCTGCCCCAGGTTCATACGCGAAGGCACACCCAGCGGGTTCAATACGATATCAACCGGAGTACCGTCGTCGAGGAATGGCATGTCTTCGTCACGAACAATTCGTGAAACAATACCTTTGTTTCCGTGACGGCCTGCCATTTTATCGCCAATCTGCAGTTTCCGTTTTTTCGCAACGTAAACTTTCGCCAATTGGATGATACCGGCCGGAAGTTCATCGCCAATTGTTACATTGTAGCGTTTACGACGGGCAACAGCTTCCAGCTCTTTGTATTTCATGATATAATTATTGACCAATGCAAAAATCATATCATTTTTATCCTTATCGGTCGTCCATTTACTTGGATTAACGGTCAGATAATCCAGTTCCTGAAGCTGTTTCAGTGTAAACTTAACGCCTTTGCCAATCACATCAGCGCCATAATAATCTTTTACGCCCTGGCTTGTTTTTCCATTTACCAGCGTAAAGAGTTTATCTTCGAGCTTGGCACGCAAGCCGGCTACCTGCCGGTCGAATTCTTCGTCAATCTGATCGAGTAGCGGTTTGGTGGCCAATTTCCCTTTTTTGTCTTTAACAACACGGGAGAACAGTTTTTTATCGATAACCGTACCATTCAACGATGGAGAAGCTTTCAACGAAGCGTCTTTCACATCGCCGGCTTTGTCGCCAAAGATGGCACGAAGCAGTTTTTCTTCAGGAGAAGGGTCGGACTCTCCTTTGGGTGTAATTTTACCGATCAGGATATCTCCTGGTTTTACAACAGCCCCGATGCGGATCAAGCCGTTTTCATCAAGGTTCTTGGTGGCCTCTTCACTAACGTTCGGAATATCAGATGTAAATTCCTCTATACCTCGTTTGGTGTCGCGCACTTCCAAAGCATATTCGTCAACGTGAATAGACGTAAAGATATCTTCGCGGACAACACGTTCCGAGATTACAATCGCATCCTCATAGTTATATCCCTGCCAGGGCATGAAGGCAACTTTCAGGTTACGGCCTAAAGCAAGTTCACCACCTTGGGTCGCATAACCTTCGGTCAACACCTGACCTTTTTTAACACGTTCGCCTTTGCAAACAATCGGTTTCAGGTCTACAACTGTTCCCTGGTTGGTTTTCTGGAACTTCGGAATTTTGTACGAAACAACCTCCGGATCAAAACTCACAAAGCGTTCTTCTTCCGTTTTGTCATAGCGGATAACAATCTCGTCAGCATCAACATATTCGATAACGCCATCGCCTTCGGCGCTAATCAAAACACGAGAATCAACAGCCGACGGGCCTTCCAGACCAGTTCCTACAATCGGAGCTTCCGGACGAAGAAGGGGCACAGCCTGACGCATCATGTTCGATCCCATCAAGGCACGGTTTGCGTCGTCATGTTCAAGGAAAGTAATCAGTGATGCAGCTACAGAAGCAATCTGGTTTGGACCAACGTCCATCAGGTTTACTTCATTGTTGGGCACAACCGGATAGTCACCATCTAAACGGGCTTTTACCCGGGCGTTGATAAAGTTACCGTCGTCGTCAATTGGCGCATTCGCCTGAGCAATGATTTTTCCTTCTTCTTCTTCGGCCGTCAAATAAACAACGCCGTTTTCTGAAAGATCGACGCGGCCATTCTCAACTTTCCGATATGGTGTTGCAATGAACCCAAGATCGGTTACCTTGGCAAACACACACAACGAAGAGATCAACCCGATGTTTGGACCTTCCGGTGTTTCAATCGGGCACAAACGACCGTAGTGTGTATAGTGTACGTCGCGAACCTCAAAACCGGCACGCTCGCGCGAAAGACCACCTGGGCCCAAGGCCGACATACGACGTTTGTGGGTCATCTCAGCAAGAGGGTTTGTTTGGTCCATGAACTGCGACAAAGCATTGGTCCCGAAGAATGAATTGATCACAGAAGACAGTGTCTTCGAGTTAATCAGGTCGATCGGGGTGAAAACCTCATTATCGCGCACGTTCATGCGCTCGCGAATAGTTCTGGCCATACGGGCCAGGCCAACGCCAAACTGCCCGTACATTTGTTCTCCAACTGTACGAACGCGGCGGTTGCTCAAGTGGTCAATATCGTCGACATCAGTCTTCGAGTTGACCAGTTTGATCAAATATTTGATGATCTCGATAATATCTTCTTTGGTCAATACCTGAATCGACATATCAATGTCGAGGTTCAGTTTTTTATTAATCCGGTAACGTCCAACCTGACCAAGGTCGTAACGTTTTTCGGAGAAGAACAATTTGTCGATTACATCGCGGGCAGTTGCGTCATCCGGCGGTTCGGCATTACGCAATTGGCGGTAGATGTACAACACGGCTTCTTTCTCCGAGTTACACGGATCCTTTTGAAGGGTGTTATATATAATGGCAAAATCCTGAAGATTCTGGTCTTCTTTATGAAGCAAGATTGTTTTTGCTCCTGATTCCAGAATCTCATCCAGATGTTCATTTTCGAGAATAACTTCACGATCGATAATCACTTCGTTACGTTCGATTGATACCACTTCGCCGGTATCTTCATCAACGAAATCTTCAACCCATGTTTTCAAAACACGGGCCGCCAACTTACGACCGATTAGTTTCTTTAAACCAGATTTAGATACTTTTATCTCATCAGCAAGATCAAAGATTTCCAAAATATCTTTATCGCTTTCGTAACCGATAGCACGTAACAAGGTAGTTACAGGTAATTTTTTCTTACGATCGATGTAAGCATACATAACACTGTTAATGTCAGTAGCAAACTCAATCCATGATCCTTTAAACGGAATAATCCTTGCTGAGTAAAGCTTCGTACCGTTAGCATGAACACTTTGTCCGAAGAATACCCCTGGAGAACGGTGTAACTGAGATACAACAACCCGTTCGGCACCGTTGATAACAAACGTTCCACGCGGAGTCATGTAAGGAACCGTTCCGAGGTAAACGTCCTGGACAACAGTATCGAAATCTTCATGTTCCGGATCGGTACAATATAATTTAAGTTTAGCCTTTAACGGAACACTAAACGTCAAACCCCGTTCAATACATTCTTCGATCGAATATCTTGGAGGATCAACCTGATAATCGATAAATTCGAGAACGAAGTTATTTCTAGTATCTGTTATTGGGAAGTTCTCTTCAAAAACCTTGAACAGACCTTCGTTTTTCCTCTGATCGGGGGTTGTGCCTAACTGAAAAAATTCGACGAAGGACTTAATCTGAACCTCAAGGAAATCCGGGTAATCAAAAACAGTTTTGGTCGAAGAGAAGCTAATCCTCTGGTTTTCACTATGTAATGACATCTATGTATCTGAATTAATTGAACTTAAAAGATTATATACAAAAAGGCTTAGAACCCCACTTAAGTGAGGTTCTAAACCAGATCAACCCATTCAGGTCGTTTAAGCCTTTATTTAAGTTCAACTTCCGCTCCAGCTTCTTCTAATTGAGCTTTTAAAGCTTCAGCTTCCTCTTTAGAAACTTTTTCTTTGATGGCTTTTGGCGCACCGTCAACTACTTCTTTAGCTTCTTTCAAACCAAGACCAGTCAGTTCTTTAACCAATTTTACAACGGCTAATTTTGATTGACCACCTGATTTCAGGATAACATCGAATTCTGTTTGAACAGCGGCTTCAGCTTCTTCGCCAGCGCCAGCAGCAGGACCAGCAGCAACAGCTACTGCAGCAGCAGCAGGTTCAATACCATATTCGTCTTTTAAAATACCGGCTAATTCATTTACTTCTTTTACAGTCAAGTTTACTAACTGTTCTGCAAGTGCTTTTAAATCTGCCATTTCAATAAATTTTTATAATATAAATTTGATAACTAATTATTCTTTTTCTCCCAATGTCTTTAACACCCCATGGATAATATTGCCTCCTGACTGTAATGCACCCAGTACGTTACGAACTGGCGACTGCAACAATCCAACAAGTTCTCCAATAAGTTCGTTTTTAGACTTAACAGCGATTAACGCTTCTAACTGATCTGCTCCAACGAATACGGTTTCTTCAACGTAAGCACCTTTCAAAATCGGTTTCTTGTTCTTTTTGCCGAATTCCTTGATGAGTTTTGCAGGCACATTTCCCTGCTCACAGAACATGATCGAAGTGTTACCCTTAAGTACATCGTAAAGCTCGGAAGTTTCTTTATTTGAATTTTCTAATGCTTTACGTAAAAGAGTATTCTTTACAACAACCAATTCAATATTTTGAGCAAAACACAAACGACGTAATGCGCTTGTTTTTTCTGCATTCATATCTGCAGTATCTGTCAAATAAAAATGATTGGCTGAATTGATCTGGGCTGTTAAGCTATCAATAATTTCTTGTTTTTCTGATCTTTTCATTTCAATACATTTTTACTTTTCAGAGACTGATTTTGGTTCAATCTGAATACCAGGGCTCATGGTGCTTGACAAGTAGATACTTTTTACATATGTACCCTTTGCAGACGACGGTTTTAACTTGATAAGCGTGTTAATAAATTCCATGGCATTATCCACAATCTTTTCCTGAGTGAAGGAAACTTTGCCGATTGAGGTATGCACGATACCGAATTTATCAACTTTAAAGTCGATCTTACCTTGTTTAACTTCATTGACTGCTTTTCCCACTTCCATGGTAACAGTACCACTTTTCGGGTTTGGCATTAATCCGCGAGGTCCTAAAACACGCCCCAACTGACCAACTTTACCCATTACCGGTGGCATCGTAATTATCACATCAACATCGGTCCAACCACTTTTGATTTTCTCAATATAGTCGTCCAAACCGACATAGTCAGCTCCAGCATCTAAGGCTTCCTGAACTTTATCAGGAGTTACCAGGGCCAAAACGCGTACCTCTTTACCAGTTCCATGAGGTAAAGTAACCACGCCTCTAACCATCTGATTCGCTTTTCTTGGGTCAACTCCAAGGCGTACGTCAATATCTACAGAAGCATCAAATTTGGTATAAGTAATTTCTTTTACCAACGATGCAGCCTCCTGCATGGTATACGCTTTGCCTTTTTCAAGTTTTGCCAAAGCAAGCTTTTTATTTTTTGTAATTCTGCCCATTTCAATAATTTTTATTAGTTATTAAATGGGAAATCTCCGATAACAGTGATACCCATACTTCTGGCAGTACCAGCAACCATTCTCATAGCAGCTTCGAGTGTGAAACAGTTAAGGTCTGACATTTTTGTTTCAGCAATTACCTTAATTTGTTCCCAGTTAACCGACCCCACTTTGTTGACGTGAGGTTCAGCCGAACCTTTTTTTACTTTAGCAGCTTCTATGAGTTGCACGGCTACTGGGGGTTGTTTAATTACAAAATCAAACGATTTATCAGCATAAACAGTAATAACAACAGGAAGGACTTTCCCAGGCTGATCTTGGGTCCTTGCGTTAAACTGTTTGCAGAATTGCATGATGTTAACCCCTTTAGAACCTAATGCTGGCCCGATCGGAGGTGAAGGGTTAGCTGCACCCCCCTTTACTTGTAATTTAATAAATCCAGCAATTTCTTTAGCCATAATAATTAGATAAAAGATTATTACTCCTTCTCGACCTGCATGAAGCTTAGTTCCAAAGGAGTTTTTCGTCCAAAAATTTTGACCATAACCTGCAACTTCTTCTTCTCCTCATTGATATGCTCAATGATTCCGTTGAAGCCGTTGAAAGGCCCGTCAATAACCTTCACAGTTTCCCCAACAACATACGGAATGTTAATTTCTTCAGCGCTTTCAGCCATTTCATCAACCCGTCCTAAAATACGGTTGACTTCAGATTGACGCATTGGAACAGGATCTCCGCCTTTAGTGTCTCCCAGGAAGCCTATTACGTTGGTGACATTTCTCAGGATATGAGCAATCTCCCCCACCAAACATGCTTCAACTAAAACATATCCGGGGAAGAAGTTCCGTTCCTTGCTGATTTTTTTTCCGTTCCGGATTTGATAAACCTTTTCTGTCGGAATTAAAACCTGTGAAACATACTCCTGGAGACCAGCATTTGCAATCTCGTTCTCGATATATTCTTTCACTTTCTTCTCTTTTCCACCAATCGTCCTAAGAACATACCACCGTTTTACGTTTTCGCTCATGTCGCCCTCCGGTTTGTATTAATAAAATAAACTGTACACTAGTTTCATAATGTTCTCGAACGAGATATCCATTACGAATACAACAAGTGCTATAATAAAGGAAGCAACCATTACAACAAAAGCACTGTTTTGCAGTTCTTTCCAAGTAGGCCACGATACTTTGTGAACAAGCTCGTTATAAGCCTCTTCGAAATATAATCTTAATTTCATGATTTTGGGATTGATTTTAGTCGGATGGTAAGATTCGAACTTACTTTGCATTAAACAACAAAACTCCCTAGCGAGTTACATCCGAAAATAGTCCCGAACAATAAATGTCCGGGACTTTTTTCAGCATATCTTAGTCGGAAATTACGCAACAATTTCTGTTACCTGACCAGCACCTACGGTACGACCACCTTCGCGAATAGCGAAACGAAGACCTACGTTAAGAGCTACTGGATAGATCAATTGTACTTCAATTGACACGTTATCTCCTGGCATTACCATTTCACGTCCTTCCGGCAAGTGAATTTCACCTGTTACGTCCAAGGTACGGAGATAGAATTGAGGACGATATTTATTGTGGAATGGAGTGTGACGTCCACCTTCTTCTTTTTTCAGGATATAAACCTCAGCTTTGAATGTAGTGTGAGGAGTAATTGAACCCGGTTTTGCAAGGATCTGTCCGCGTTTGATTTCTTTTTTATCAACGCCACGGAGCAATAAACCTACGTTGTCACCAGCCTGACCTTCGTCAAGAATTTTACGGAACATTTCAACACCGGTACAAACTGTTTTGCGACCATCAGCGCCCAGCCCAATAATTTGAAGTTCGTCGCCAGTATGAACGACACCTGTTTCGATACGACCTGTAGCTACAGTACCACGACCAGTGATCGAGAATACGTCTTCAACAGGCATCAGGAATGGTTTATCAACATCGCGTGGAGGAAGCGGAATCCAAGTATCGCAAGCGTCCATCAATTCCAGAATTTTTTCTTCCCACTGTGGTTCACCATTCAATGCACCCAAGGCAGAACCTAAAATAACCGGAGAGTTATCACCGTCGAACTGATAGAAGTTTAACAATTCGCGAACTTCCATTTCAACAAGTTCCAACAATTCAGGATCGTCAACCATGTCAACTTTATTCAGGAAAACAACCAGACGAGGTACGTTTACCTGACGAGCCAACAGGATGTGCTCGCGAGTCTGAGGCATCGGACCATCAGTTGCAGCAACTACAATGATAGCTCCGTCCATCTGAGCAGCACCAGTAACCATGTTTTTCACATAGTCAGCGTGTCCAGGACAGTCAACGTGTGCATAGTGACGGTTTTCTGTTTGATACTCAACGTGAGCTGTATTAATGGTAATACCACGCTCCTTTTCTTCCGGAGCACTATCGATTGAGTCAAATGATTTAACTTCACTTAAACCTTTTTTTGCCAATACAGTTGTAATAGCGGCGGTCAAAGTAGTTTTACCGTGGTCAACGTGGCCAATTGTCCCAATATTCACATGGGGTTTCGATCGGTCAAAATGTTCTTTAGCCATAACTCCAAAATTTTTAATTATTCTTTTTTAAACGTTATCGAGCTGAGGGCGAGATTTGAACTCGCGACCTCTTCCTTACCAAGGAAGCGCTCTACCCCTGAGCTACATCAGCAACATTAATTTTGAGCGGGAGACGAGATTCAAACTCGCGACCCTTAGCTTGGAAGGCTAATGCTCTATCGACTGAGCTACTCCCGCAATTATTTGTGGGGAGAGCAGGATTCGAACCTACGAAGACGTACGCCAGCAGATTTACAGTCT
>JAJUGZ010000020.1 GCA_029265715.1 Bacteroidota bacterium | reverse complement strand
TATAAGTATTCAATCTTTGTTTCTTACAACTACAGTTTCTGTTCCATCTCTCTTTGAAACATACTCAACCTCTAGATGGGCATACTGGTATCCTTATTCCATCCAATTGCCAAACCAAGATGGTGCAAATATCTGTGTCCCTTTAGCAATGGCACAAATCATAAAATATTACCATTTCCCAGCCCAAGGAGTAAGCAGTCATTCTGGAACTGATTTTTCTAAAGAATGGTTTAATTACTCACAGATTCCTTTTCGCTTAACTTATTGCGGAAATGGAACTACAAACTGCAATGAAGGAAGTTTTGACATTTTACCTGAAATAACAGAAGTTAATTCAATGGAGATAAGTCATTTAATTTATATGTGCGGCATCTCTGTGGATATGGAATGGGGTGGAAACGGAACATATGGGAATCCGGGTAATTGGGTGAGTAAAATGTCTCAATATTTCAATTACTCTCCTAATTGGACGTACTTAAACGAAACTTACATTTCAAGTAATAAAGAAAACTTTAAAGATAATCTCAGACACGAACTGTTAAATAAACGTCCAATTCTTTTTGCTTACTATGGTCCAGGCTGGTCACATGGACATGCCGTCGTTATAGATGGATTTGAGAATAACGATTATTTTCATTTCGCAGCAGGAAATGGTGGATACCTTGATGCCTATTATTATCTATTTGATTATGACAATGATAGCACTCACACCCAATCTCCCTACTATACCTATTATAGAGCAGCCATTGGCATAGAGCCCAACTGCTCGTCTACAAGTATCATGAACCTAAACAGTATGACTATATCTAGTGGGATGAACACGATCTATCAAGCAAATGATCTGATAAATTTAAATAACGTTATTGTTGATGGAAATGGCACAGTTGGAGGTAGATTGACACTCCAAGCTCAAAATGAAGTAAATTTAAATTCCGGTTTTGAAGTAAAAACAGGAGGCGAAGCTTTTATAACTATGCAAAAATGTGGGCAGCCATAATTTTTCAGAAACTCAATCATTCTATTGAACTTTATCCCATGAATCATTAAAAATATGAATATGAAAATAATATACAGTTCAATATTCCTTCTTCTTACCTTGTATTGTTGTGGGCAACAACCCAAAAACGTAGAGATTCCTTTATTTAACAGTGCTAACCTTTGGAGTGTATTAGATCACTTTACCGATGATTCGCGCATAACGCCGGAAGGTTCCTACTCCAGTTTAAAATCAAGCTGGTATAAAATCGGCAACGACTCGACCATCAATAACGTCAATTACAAAATCCTGCTAAAGTCAACCAATCAAACCCATGAAACCTGGAGTGTTTCTGGTTGTCTCAGGCAAGACGAGAAGCGGATTTATTTCCTTGACAATGACCGGGAAATCCTGCTTTATGACTTTGGGCTTCAAGTTGGAGACTCCATGCAATCGGCAATCCATTCGGGGTTTAATTACATTTCCCGGTTAGACTCTGTGCGCGATACCACATTGAATAGCAGTGTCCGGAAAATTTATTACCTCACCGAATTCCCGGCAATCGATCCGAACATGAAAGTTCAGGAAATATGGATTGAAGGGATTGGCAGCATAAGCGATGGCCTTCTTCGTCAATCAATGTTAGGATTTACCGCTGATGCGTTTCACGATTATCAATTGTTGTGTTTTCATGAGAACGAAACATTAATTTTCCAATCAAGGAAATACACCAGCTGCTATATTGATCTGGTTGACGCGATTCCAACCCATACGATGGGCCCGCTCTCCCTCCAGGCCTATCCGAATCCAGCTTCCGGGAAAATTATGATCGAAATAAATTCCGGCGAAGTTTCAGATTGTTATTTGCATATTCTGACGATGTCCGGAAAAACAGTGAGAACCGTGAAAATTAGTCAAACCGGACGTTATCCGGTTGACTTGTCCGGCATTCCGTCTGGCGCTTATATTTTACAGCTATCGACAAAAAAACAGACGACCAGCAGGAAATTACTCATATTGTAGCTTATTCTTTTTCAGAAGCCTGTTCCTGCGAGCTGCGATGGGTGATCCGGGTTTCGTACACTTTCTGGTCTTCCACGGTCAGGATACGGGCCGGGAAACGGCGGATCATCGGGTAATCGTGCGTGGCCATCACCACGGTTTTTCCCTGCTCGTTGATTTCCCTGAAAATCTGCATCAGTTCGATGGAAGTCTGCGGGTCGAGGTTTCCGGTAGGCTCGTCGGCCAGGATCATTTCCGGGTTGTTGAGCAAGGCCCGCGCAATAACCACGCGCTGCTGCTCGCCGCCCGACAACTGGTGCGGCATCGAATCAATTTTGTGGGTCATGCCCACTTTGTCGAGCACTTCCAGTACGCGGTCCTCAATATCACTGTTGTCTTTCCAGTCGGTAGCCCGCAATACAAAGGCCAGGTTTTCGCGCACATTGCGGTCGGGCAGCAAGCGGAAATCCTGAAAAACGACACCCATTTTCCGGCGCAACATCGGGATCTCGCGTGTTTTAATGCGCACCAGATCGTACCCGGCAATAGTCGCTTCGCCTTCCGTAACGGGCAACTCGGCATTCAGGGTTTTTATCAGGCTCGATTTACCGGTTCCCACTTTCCCGATCAGGTAAACAAATTCCCCGGATTTGATTTCCAGGCTGATATCGGTTAATACCACATGATCGCGCTGGGCAATGGTGACATTTCGTAATTCAATAATATTTTCTGAAGCCATGTTCTTTTGGTTTGCTCGTACTGCAAAACTAATAATACCCTGAGGTTTTCAAAATGGTTCGTTGGGGATAAAATGGCCCATCAAACGAACTTTTTTCCCAACAGGCATACTAATAAGCCACTATAAACAGTTTTCTGTTGAGAATTCCGGCATGAACGATCCTTTGTAAACAAGTGGGAATTTTTATTTTTACAGAAACAAAAATAAAGCTCATGAAGACAAAACTTCTCCTGTTACTGTTCCTGGCAGGCTGCTTGCTTTCGACCCGGACCACCGCACAACAAACCCTCTATTTCCAATCGGAGAACCAACAGGTCCAAGAAGCCCGCGAGCTATACCAGAAAAACAAATATGCTTCGGCCCTGCAGCGGTACGAAGAACTGGCCGGCAATCCGGTCACCTCGGTCGAAATAAAATCGGAAGCCGAATTTTACAAAGCCATGTGTGCCGTGAAACTCGACAACCGGAATGCCGAGCAGGTTGTCGAGAAATTTATTTCAAACAATCCGGAAAGCCCTTATCTGAACCGCGCCCGTTTTGAACTGGCCGGACAACAATTCGACAACAAAAAATATGGCCCGGCCCTCCGGAGCCTGTCCGACATTGACCGTTCGCAACTGAGCAAAGACGAACTGGCCAGATATTACTATCAAACCGGATATGCCAATTTCGAGCTTGAAAAATATGACCCGGCCGAGGCTGCTTTTTCCGAAATCAAAGACGGGAAATCGATGTATGCCGATCCGGCCAGATATTACTGGGCTCACATCCATTACCTGAAAGGAAACTACGAAACAGCCCTGAAAGAATTTCAAACCCTGAAAGAAAACCCGGCATTTGCCAAAGTGATCCCGTACTACATCAGTCAGATTTACTACAAACAACAAAAATATCAGGAAGTTGTAAGCTACGCCGCCCCGCTATTGGAAAAGGCCGAGACTAAACAAAAACCCGAACTGGCCAAAATGATCGGCGACTCGTATTTCCATTTGCGCGATTTTCAGAATACCATCCCCTATCTCGAATACTATTTCACCTATAACGGGAACAAAGGCCGCGAAGAAAACTACATGCTGGGCTACTGTTATTACCTGAACAACCAGGAACAGAAAGCCATCCCGTATCTGGAAAACGCATCGAAAGGAAACGACGAACTGGCCCAGAATGCCTATTACCATTTGGCCGACTGCTACATTTCGGCCAACGATAAAAACAAGGCCCGCCAGGCATTCCAGGCTGCTTCGGAAATGGATTTCGACGCAAAAATCAAGGAAGACGCCCTGTTCAACTTCGCCAAAATAACCTACGAACTGTCGTACTCGCCTTTCAACGAAACCATCAAGGCATTCGATAAATACATTGCCTCGTACCCAAATTCGGAGCGTAACGACGATGCCTACAACTACCTGGTAAAAGTGTACATGAGCACCAGTAACTACCGCGATGCCATGGCCTCGATCGAAAACATCAAGGTAAAAACCCCGGCGGTAAAAAAAGCCTACCAGCGTGTTTCGTTCTACCGCGCCCTCGAATATTTCAATAACCTCGATTACCAGTCGGCCATTGCCTGTTTCGAAAAGTCGCAGGCTGCCGGCGATTTTAACAGCAACTATGCCACCCTTTCCGAATTCTGGAAAGCCGAAGCCTGGTACCGACTGGGCGACTATAACAAAGCCATCTCCGGATACAACAAATTTATGCGCACCTCCGGCGCCTATTCACTTCCGGAGTATAAAACAGCCCATTACGATCTGGGATACGCTTACTTTAAACAGAAAGATTATGCTTCGGCTGCGACCTGGTTCCGCAAATACCTGGATGCAGCCAAAGCCGAGCGCACCGAAAAAGTGGCCGATGCCTGGAACCGGCTTGGCGACTGCGCCTTTGTGGCCCGCGATTACCCGACGGCCATCAGTTGTTACGAAAACTCGCAACGCCTGAACCTGTTCGACCCGGATTATGCCCTGTTCCAGAAAGCATTCTGCCTGGGTATTACCCAGCGCGACCAGCAGCAAAAAATCAGTAACCTGCGCAACCTGATCCAGCAATATCCCAAGTCGGCTTTTATCGACGATGCGCTCTACGAACTGGGCCGGGCCTACGAACGGATCGACCAAAAACAGGCAGCCATCAACTCGTACAACGAGTTGGCCACCAACTATCCGCAAAGTAGCTACCTCGGGAAGGTCTGGGTGCAGCTGGGACTGATTTACTACAACAGCAACGATTTCCAGAACTCGAACAGATACTACAAACAAGTAGTTGAACGATTCCCCAATACCGCCGAGGCCCAGGCTGCCCTGATTGGAATCAAAAACAACTACGTGGAACTAAACGATGTCGATTCATATTTCTCGTATGCCGACAAACTTGGGTCTGGCATTCAGGTTTCGGTAACCGAGCAGGATTCGTTAAGCTACTTGTCGTCCGAAAAGCTGTTTATGGCCGGCGACAAAAAAGCCAAAGCCCAATTCGAAAGATACATCAGCCAGTTTCCCACCGGAAGCTTCATGGTAAACGCCCGTTTTTACCTGGGCGAATGCCGCTACAACGACCGGGAATACGCAACGGCCCTGACCGATTATGAATATGTCATTGCCCAGCCCGAAAACATTTTCACCGAACCGGCTTTAGCCAAAGCGTCGGAACTGAAATACAACGCCGGCGACTACAAAACAGCGCTCACATATTACACGCGCCTCGAAAAAGTGGCCAACACCAAATGGAACCTCCTGAAAGCACGTTCCGGTGAAATGCGCTGTTACTACAACCTGAATGATTACGCCCGGTGCGCCGATGCGGCCAAATTGCTGCTAACATCCGACAAAGTCACCGATGAGCTAAAACGCGAAGCCAACTACATGCTGGCCCAATCGTATTACCAAACCAACAAAATAAACGAAGCGTTGCCGGTATTTGGAGAACTGGCGCAAGATACCCGCTCGGTCGAAGGCGCCGAAGCCAAATATCGTGTGGCCGAAATCCTGTACCGCCAGAAAAAGTTCGATGCTGCAGAAAACGAAATCATGGACTACATTTCGAAAAATACCCCGCACCAGTTCTGGCTGGCCAACAGCTTCATCCTCCTGTCGGATATCTATCTGCAAAAAGGCGATGGCTTCCAGGCCAAACACACGCTGAAAAGTTTGATCGATAATTATTCCGACCAGACAGACGGCATTCAGGACATGGCGCGGCAAAGACTTCAGCAAATCGAAGCCCGGGAACAACAACAGGTTGCCCCGACCGAAAAGCCCATCGAAATCAATATCAACCCAAAGAAAAAGTAAGCAGGACTATGAAACGATATAACAACAAACTCATTTTCATCTTATCCGGAGCAATTATCTTATTCTCCGGAACGGCAAAAGCCCAAAAAGACACCACCCGGCTCCGAAAAGAAGTAGAAGTTGTAAAAGCTTATCAGCCCAGCATTTCTGATGCGTTCAAAATAAACGACATTCCGCAGATAAAAGACGAACCGTCCGAAAAACCAACGTTCAACTATTCGATTTACAGCAAGCCGGTGTTTTCGAGTTTCGACCTCACCCCGGTCCAGGCTGCCCGGATCGTTGGCGACACCAATTCGCAACTGGAACGCGGGTTGCTGAAAGGCGGTTTCGGAAACCACCAGACGGCCTACGGCGAGCTGTTTTTCAACGCCCAACCCGACACCAAAAGCAATTTCGGGCTGCACCTGAAACATTTGTCATCGGGCGGTTCGGTGAAACTGATCAACGACGACAAGGTGGATGCCCCGGAAAGCCTGAATGCCGGCGATTTGTTCCTGAAAAACTTTTTCAGAAGCTCGACGCTGACAACCACCATCGGCTTCCGGCGCAATGCCTTCCGTTACTACGGATACGCCGGCAATGCCATTCCCGACTCGCTGAAAGACCATATCTTGTATCAGGGCGAAAAACAGTCTTTCCTCCAGGGCAATTTCGGACTAAACCTGAAAAACGACCGCACTTCGGGCGACCTGATGAACTATAATCTCGGTTTGAATTATCAGTATTTCGGGGCCCGAACCGGACAAAAAGAACACCTGGCCAAATTTCAGGCCTGGCTCGACAAAAAGTACAACCAGACTAACGGAATTCTGGAGGCAGGCCTGACCTACTACAAGGTTGATAGTATCCTGAACGGTGTTACCGGATTTTTCGGCTCGCGCCAGCAAATTGTACTGAAAGCAAACCCGTCGCTCATGTGGAAAGACAAAAACTATCTGTTGCAAATCGGGCTAAACAGCGACATTGTGTTCGACGATGATGATAAGGCCAAACTGTATGCGTCGCCCAAACTTCAAGCCGAATGGTCGCCTGTTGTCGGGGTTCTCACCTTGTATGCCGGAGTTGATGGCTACATGCAGCACAATACTTACTCGGCTATCGCTCGCGAAAACCAGTTTGCCAACTGGTTCCACGACGTAAAAAACTCCGAAGTCCCGTATGTGCTATCCGGAGGATTCAAGGGCAAATTCAGCCCAAAAACCAATTACGTGGCAGGTGTTTCATACGCCGCCATAAAAAACCAACACTTCTATTACCTGAACAGCACCAATCGCTTTATCGAACCAGCGACATCCGATTTTTCACTGAACAATACGTTTGATTGCCTGTACGACGACGTGAAACAGCTGACCCTTTCCGGCGAAATTTATCATGCAGCCAGTTCTAACCTGACTTTTCATCTGAAAGGGAATTATTACTCTTACGAGATGAAAACGCTGGAGCAACCTTGGCAAATGCCTGAATTCGACGCAACCATATCGACAATTTTCAATACCGACGGGCCACTTCAGTTCACCGCCGACATTTTCGTTGTTGGCGAACGAAAAGGGCTCATTCGAGACCAAAATACAACAATCATTACACTTACCGGGGAACCCTCGTATTCTTACAATTATTTCACCCTCGACCCGATTATTGATATGAATGTGGGTGCCGACTACCGTTTCTCAAAAAATCTGAGTTTTTGGGGCAAACTCAACAACTTTGCTTTCCAGAAATACGAGCAATGGCTGGGCTACGCAAACCGGGGGCTGAACGTGCTGGTTGGCGCCAGTTATTCATTTTAAAAAAACGGACAAACAGAGCAGAAAACGCACACAACGCATTGAATATCAGAAATATACAAAACAGGCACAACCCAGGTGATTTGTTTGTAAATTTCTGAGAGGAAGCGCCCTGTTTACGTCGGACGTATGCTCATTTTTTCTATATTTGCGTGTTATGAGTTGAAGAAAAATCAACGTGAATAAATTACTGAAAATCAAGCTTTCTAATTTTTATTTAGCCCTTGAAATATGCGAAAAGCCGAATGGTTTTTTGTCCTGACGGCACACATTTCAACCATTTTTTCAGGATTGGCTTCATATTTTTTGGAATGCATTAATATTTTGATCAATGAGCGAAGTTGAAAATGTTCAGACGATAAGCAACGGAAATGGAAACGGCAACTATGGCGCCGACAGCATCCAGGTACTCGAAGGTCTTGAAGCGGTTCGTAAACGTCCGGCCATGTACATCGGCGACGTAAACGAAAAAGGGCTTCACCACCTGGTTTACGAAGTGGTTGATAACTCGATCGACGAAGCGCTTGCCGGATACTGTAAGAATATCGATGTTTTTATCAACGAGGATAATTCAATAACTGTAGTAGACGACGGTCGCGGTATCCCGACCGAAATGCACAGCAAAGAAAACAAATCGGCGCTCGAGGTTGTCATGACCGTATTGCACGCCGGCGGCAAATTCGACAAAGACAGCTACAAAGTGTCCGGAGGCTTGCACGGGGTAGGTGTTTCGTGTGTGAATGCCCTGTCGACACTTTTAATTGCCGAAGTTCACCGCGATGGAAAAATCTGGCAGCAAAAATATTCGTGCGGCAAACCACTGGGACCGGTTGAAGTGATTGGAGAAACCGATCGCACCGGAACAACCGTGACCTTTAAGCCCGATGCCTCAATCTTCCTGACAACCGAATACAAGCTTGAAATCCTGACTGCCCGTCTGCGCGAACTGGCATTCCTGAATGCCGGCATTCGCCTGACAATAACCGACAAACGGGTTAAGGTTGACGGCAACGGCTACAAAACGGAATCATTCTTCTCGAAAGAAGGGTTGAAGGAATTTGTTGAATACCTCGACAACGTCCGCGAGCCACTCATTGAAGAAGTCATTCATATCTCGGCCGAAAAAGCAGGCGTACCTGTTGAGGTAGCCTTACACTATAACACCTCGTTTACCGAAAATATTCATTCGTATGTAAACAACATCAACACCATCGAAGGCGGCACACACTTAACCGGGTTCCGTCGTGGGTTGACCCGTACACTGAAAAACTATGCCGAAGCAAGCGGCATGCTTTCAAAACTGAAATTCGACATCAGCGGCGACGACTTCCGCGAAGGGTTGACCGCGGTTGTTTCGGTTAAAGTTGCCGAGCCCCAATTCGAAGGGCAGACAAAAACCAAGCTGGGAAACTCCGATATCAGCTTACCTGTCGACCAGGCCGTTAGCGAAATGCTGGCAAACTATCTGGAAGAAAATCCCAAATCGGCCAAAGCAATTGTTAACAAAGTAATCCTGGCCGCAACAGCCCGCCACGCCGCCCGCAAAGCCCGCGAGCTGGTACAGCGCAAAAACGTGCTCTCCGGAGGCGGACTTCCGGGGAAACTGGCCGACTGTTCGGAACGCGACCCGGTACAATGCGAAATCTTTCTGGTTGAGGGAGACTCGGCAGGCGGGACAGCCAAACAGGGTCGAAACCGCCAGTTCCAGGCTATTCTTCCTTTGCGCGGTAAAATCCTGAACGTGGAAAAAGCCATGCACCACAAAGTTTTCGAAAGCGAAGAAATCAGAAACATATTCACTGCGTTAGGTATCTCGATCGGAACCGATGAAGACTCCAAAGCTCTAAACCTGGAAAAACTACGCTATCACAAGATCATCATCATGACCGATGCCGACGTAGACGGTAGCCACATCGCCACACTGATCATGACCTTCTTCTTCCGGTTCATGCAAGACCTGATCAAACGCGGGCACCTGTACATTGCAACGCCTCCGCTCTATTTGGTAAAGAAAGGGAAACGCGAAGAATACTGCTGGACCGAACAGCAACGCCTGCGCCTGATCGAAGAATGGGGCGAAGGGAAAGAATCCGGAATCCACGTTCAGCGATACAAAGGGTTGGGTGAAATGAACGCCGAGCAGTTATGGGAAACCACCATGAACCCCGAAGCCCGGACACTTCGTCAGGTAACCATCGAAAACGCGGCCGAAGCCGACCACATTTTCAGTATGCTGATGGGCGACGAAGTTCCGCCGCGCCGTCAGTTTATCGAAGACCATGCCGTGTATGCAAATATTGACGCATAAAAAATATTAACTAGTTACCCATTTACGATTTACGATTTTGACTGCCTTGGCCGAAATTGTAAATCGTATTTTTTTAATCTGTAAATTTTCAGAAATGAAGATTTGTGTTTTCTGTTCCTCGAGCAATGCCATTGCCGATATCTACATTCAGGAAGCCATCCGGTTAGCCGAACGAATTGGTCAAGCTCAGATGGCCGTTATAAACGGCGGATCGAATGTGGGGCTGATGGATGTTGTAACCCGCGCTGCGAAAAACAAAGGAGCCAAAACAATCGGGATCATTCCCCGGAAAATGAATGCCAACAACCTGACATCCCAGCATGCCCACGAAATTATTGTATCGGAAAACATGATGGACCGCAAAGCGCTAATGCGCGACATGGCGGATGCTTTTATTGCACTGCCCGGAGGTTTCGGAACGTTGGAGGAAATTCTGGAGGTTATTACTTTAAAACAACTTTCCTATCACAATAAACCCATCGTTTTTATTAACACCAACGGTTTCTACGACGACCTGTTCCGGCAATTCGAAAAATCATTTCAGGAAAAATTTGCCAAAGAAAACTACCGGAAGCTTTATTTTATTGCCCGCAATGCCGATGAAGCCATGGAGCATATCAGAAATTATAAGCCTGAAGATTTAGGAACAAAATGGTTTGAAGTCCCGCACCGTTAATTCAACGGAATGGTAAACCAAAATTTAGAACCTTTCCCAACCTCCGATTTTACGCCAATTTCACCACCAAGCAGTTGCACTAAGTTTTCACAGATGGCCAATCCTAAACCTGTGCCTCCGTATTGCTGATCATGTGAACGTGCCTGCTGAAAGCGCTCAAAAATATCGTCCAACTGGTCATCCGGAATTCCAATTCCTGTATCCGTTACCGAAAACCGGACAAATCCATCGAGGTGTTCCACGCTCAAAACAATTTCTCCTTCATGCGTAAACTTCACGGCATTCCCAACTAAATTATCAAGTACTTGCTTTAACCTCAACTGATCGGTTTCAATCATAAACGGAACCGAAAGCAACGACTCGCACCGAAAATTAACCTGTTTATTCTTCTTCGTTGCAACAAGCCCGGCATAATAACACGCCATATCGCCTAAGAACTTAGACAAATCAACTCTCTTTTTCCTGATTGCCAGCAAGTTTGCTTCAATCTTCGACAAATCAATAATATCATTGATCAGGGCCAGCAGATGCTCTCCATTTGTGCGGATAAGCTTCACAAACAGTTTCTTGTCTGCTTCATCCTGCGTCGAATCATCCAACAATTCAGAAAACCCCAGAATTGCATTCATCGGAGTTCTTATTTCATGCGACATATTAGCTAAAAAGGCTGTTTTCAGGCGATCTGACTCTGTGGCCCGCACTTGCTCCTGTACCAGCTTTTTATTCGTTTTTTCCTGAAGTTCAACCATCTGATTCGCAGCCTCACCAGCTTTCCGGAACTCTTCAAAATAAAATTCCGAGACATTTAAGCGCACATGCATATTTGTGCGTTTGTAAAAAAAATCAAAAAACAGTGCAAAATCAGCATGATACCGTTTATTGAACCGAACCACAACAAAAGCCTCAGCCAAGATTATCAACACTAGAATTATCAGGGTATGAACAATCCCATCTGTCATATCCGCCCTCATTTGGGCGCGCTGTGCACTCAGGGTCTGGTTAAGTTCATCAACATAAAAACCAGCGCCTATCAGCCATTTGCAGGGCGGAAAATATCGTACAAAAGATATTTTGGGAGACAATTCCTCCCGATCAATTTTTTGCCATCTGTAACTAAAATAACCTCCATTCGGGTTATTCAGAGCCGTATCTCGTTGCATCAGGAAGACTCTGCGCCGAACCGAATCGGCTAACTGATGAAATTTAAGAGTATCTGTATAAACTTCGCCATCCAACACAATTGGACGACCATCTATCTTGTTTAAAAAGACATAGCCCCCATAACGAAAACGAACAGCGCTAACCCACCTGGCCATTTCCTGTTCGAACTGAGGCAGATAATCATCTAAATATTGTTTTGCCCCCAAATACCAGTTAAACGGACTAAAACGCTTAACATATGTTATCTTGCTATATTTCAAACCATTAATCAATTCTGATTCATTCCAGTCATAATACAAAAAACCCTCCTCTTTTTCTGAAAGCAATGCCAGTTCGTTCTTAACCACATTCTCTCCATTGGCATCCGACATTCTCAACAAATTTTTACCGAAAAAATCAGGGTTCCTCGGATAATAAACCCCTACTCCATCGAGCTGATTTATAAAAACATCTTCAAACTCTCCGGAGAATTTTAATCCAGAAATAGCCTTTATGATCAATTTTTTCAGTTCGGCTTCAGGCATACGGTTATGATACTGCCTGTAAAGCTGCTCAGCCAACCCATAGGCCTGAATAACATTTCGTTTTACCCGTTCGGCAACCTCATTTTTAAAAAGCCCATATTGCCTGTCGATATAATCATATTCGTTATAGACCACATCTTTAATAAAAAGCTTCTCCTCTGCAATAAATGCTTTTTGCTGCTTTTCAATAAACCGGTTATACTGCAGATACTGGTGCAACATCAGTCCCGCACTTACCAACAATGTGGTAATAAGCGTCATCAGGAAAACTGCTTTTCTTAAAAAAGAAGATATATTGGGCGTTTTTTTAAATCCTTTCAGAGAAAACAACATAGATCCAGTCTTTGATTTTAGCTACCAAAAATAATAATATATAGAAGACAAGAATAAAAAAGCAATGAAAACTTATCATTCACTTACAAACAAAACCAGAATATTGCCAATCAGCTACCAGCCTGCCACAAACCTTCCCATGTTTATCGGCAAACAGCCTAAATCACCTGTTTAACTGGCTGTTAAAATCTGTTAAACATTACAAAGGAATCACAAATAACAAAACACAAGGCAACCTTATACGTTATATTTGCGCACTCGGAATATATGTACGTAAATGTAAATACAAACAATAAAACGTAGAGCTATGAAAAACATTAAGAAAGGATTATTTACATTATTGATTGCATTAACCGGCGGGTTCATTGCCCTTTGGGCCTATACAAGGTATTTCGATAAGCCAACTTATGTAAAAGTGCAGAATGAACAGGCTATGCGTTATGCCAGCTTATCGGCCGGTCCCGCAGGCGAATCGCCCGACCTGACATTTGCAGCCGAAAATTCGGTACACGCAGTCGTTCACATCATGGTCACCCAAAAAGGACAATATTACTCTGGCAATCCGTTTTTTGACTATTTCTTTGGCGACCGTGGCCAGCGCCAGGATGCTCCCATTCGTCAGGGATCCGGATCCGGAGTTATTATTTCCCCGGATGGATACATCGTTACCAACAATCACGTTATTGATGATGCCGATGAGATAAGCGTTACCCTGAACGACAAGCGAAAATTCGAAGCCAAACTGATCGGCAAAGACCCATCGACCGACCTGGCATTATTAAAAATTGATTCAAACGATCTTCCGACCCTTCGTTTTGGGAATTCAGACAACCTGAAGCTCGGGGAATGGGTGCTCGCTGTCGGAAACCCCTTCAACCTGACCTCGACAGTTACGGCCGGAATTGTCAGTGCCAAAAGCCGGAACATTGGCATCAACCCCGATCAAATGAGTATTGAAGCCTTTATACAAACCGATGCCGCGGTGAACCCGGGAAATAGCGGCGGCGCGCTGGTCAACACACAAGGAGAGCTGGTCGGCATAAACACAGCAATTGCCTCGATGACAGGATCATACACCGGATATTCATTTGCTATTCCGGCGAGCATTGTGCAAAAAGTCGTTGCCGACTTAAAAGAATATGGCCAGGTGCAACGCGCCCTGCTGGGAGTTTCAATTCAGGAAGTCAATGCCGACGTTGCCAAAAAGAATAACTTAGATAAAATAGAAGGAGTATTTGTTGCCAGTGTAACCCCGGAGGGTGCCGCGCAAAAAGCCGGAATTCAGGCCAACGACATTATCCTAAGCATCAACGGAGTGAATGTAAATTCCCCCTCAGAACTTCAGGAACAGGTAGGGAAACACCGCCCGGGAGACAACATCACTGTTGAAATAAAAAGGGATGGCAAAAGGAAACAATATAACGTAACGCTCCGTAACAAGCACGGAGACACCCAAATTGTCAGGAAAGGAGATGATGACGTAATTTTTGGTGCGAAATTTGTTGAGATTTCTGACCGCGAGAAACAACAACTGGGAATCCGCTACGGTGTCAAAATTGAAGATATTGGGAAAGGTAAATTTAAAGATGCCGGCATAAGCAAGGGTTTTATAATCACCCAGGTGAACAAGAAACCTGTAACCGGAGTTAATGACTTATACAGCATCGTTAGTGAATCAAAAGGAGGAATTTTAGTAGAAGGAATTTATCCGAACGGACAAGTAGCCTATTATGTATTTGGGGTGGAATAAGCAGAAAAAAACAGGCTCTGGTTATCTATTTGTGAACAAATATAATAATGCAGCTTTTCGTTTGAATAATTGACTGACAAAGTCTATATTTGCACGTTTTTTTTTGTAGGGTATATGAGACAATTAAAGATTACAAAATCGATTACCAACCGCGAGAGCGCTTCTTTAGACAAGTATCTGCAGGAGATTGGTAAGGAAGAACTTATCACTGTAGAGGAAGAAGTCGAGTTAGCGCAACGGATTAAAAAAGGTGATCAGGCTGCATTGGAAAAACTGACCAGGGCTAACCTGCGTTTTGTTGTTTCGGTCGCCAAACAGTACCAAAACCAGGGGCTTAGCTTGCCAGACCTTATTAACGAAGGAAATTTGGGACTGATTAAAGCTGCCGAAAAATTTGACGAGACCAGAGGTTTTAAGTTTATCTCGTATGCAGTTTGGTGGATCCGTCAATCTATCTTGCAGGCGCTGGCAGAACAATCGCGTATTGTTCGGTTACCATTGAACCAGGTCGGTTCGCTAAACAAAATCAACAAAGCTTTTTCGAAGTTTGAACAAGAGCACGAACGAAAACCATCGCCTGAAGAACTTGCCGATTCACTCGAATTACCCGCAGACAAAGTTGCCGACACGTTGCGCGTATCGGGTCGTCACATTTCGGTTGACGCTCCGTTTGTCGAAGGTGAAGACAACAGCTTGCTCGATGTACTGGTGAACAACGACTCTCCGAATGCCGACCGCAGTCTGATCATGGAGTCGCTTGCCCGCGAAATTGAGCGCGCTCTCGCTACCCTTACGGAAAGAGAAAGTGACATCATTCGGATGTTCTTTGGAATTGGATGCCAGGAAATGACCCTGGAAGAAATTGGAGAACGATTTGGGCTAACCCGCGAAAGGGTACGCCAAATTAAAGAAAAGGCCATACGCCGTCTTCGACACACATCGCGAAGTAAATTATTAAAATCATACCTCGGTTAGATTTGGAACCGCCTTCGGGCGGTTTTTTTTTGCCCTTAACGCACAAAAACATATACAAAGAGCCACAACGCATTAAGGTTGTGGCTCTTTGTTTTCCTAATCTGACAAACGTCTACTGATATATTTTATTCGTGTCCAAGGCCTCTTTGTAACGACGGGCATTCTCGTTATGCTCGGAAAGGGTTCGTGCAAAGTTGTGGTAACCTGAGAAATCTTCGCGGGCACACATATAGATATAAGGCGTTTTTGCCGCATTCAAAACAGCTTCAATGCTTGATATTTCAGGAATATTGATTGGCCCTGGAGGAAGCCCAATGTATTTATACGTATTATAGGGAGAATCAATTTCCAAATGACGGTTTAGGACACGCCGGATCGTAAAATCTCCAAATGCAAACTTCACCGTAGGATCGGCCTGTAGAGGGATCCCTTTTTTTAACCGGTTTAAATACAAGCCGGCAATAATCGGTTTTTCTTCCGGCTTATTGGTTTCTTCCTGGACTATGGAAGCGATGGTAATCACCTGTTCCGGAGTGAGCTCCAGCGCCTGGGCCCTGGCGACACGGGTCGAGTCCCAAAATTTCCGGTACTCTTCCGACATTCGCTGCAGAAACTGCTCGGCCGAGGTTGTCCAGTAAAATTCATACGTATTCGGGATGAACATACACGGGAACGTATATTTATTGAACCCGTATTTTTTCCAAAGGTTTGAGTCGTTAAACGCTTCGAGGATTGTAGCCGAGTCTGGCTCGATATATTTTGCAACAACACCAGCCAAATCTTCTTTAAACCGGATATTGTTGAAAGTCAGTTTTACAGGATGTTGTCTCCCTGATTTCAACATATTTACCAACTGGTTCGTATTCTTCCCTTTCTCAAACTCATATTTACCGGCCTTAACCGAGTGAATATAATCTTTGCGCTTCGAAACCCAGATAAATGCTTTATAATTCACCAATACATCGTGCTTCTTCAACGAATCGACGACCTGGTCAAACGTAGCATCTTTCGGAATGGTAATTGTTCCCGGCGTTTTAACATTTTCATGGAAAATATATCCGAATAACTGATAAGCCCTCAACCCGGCTATAATGAATGCCAACGCGAATACCACAATGATCGTCTTGTTGATCCGTGGAAACAAAATGACATGATGCTTCTTCTTTAATTCCATAATTATTTTTTTTTGCAAAAATAATTTTTTCATCCGTATCTGTACGATTACAAATTCTATAACATTTTGCTTTTCACTCTTGGATCTACTGATTATCAAAAGAAAAGACCAATAATTGTAAATCTGTTCTGATTTCGCGCGGGGACCCTGAATTCGAATTAACAAGGCTCCAGCCACCATTTTTGTAATAAAAACTTTAATTCTGTACCGGATAAAATATCCAATTTATAGAATCAACCCAAATTAATTATTTTCGTATCCAAAAATCAGTTAATTAAAAACACACATTTTTATGCATCGGGTAAAGCTTGCAGATGATATATACTTTTTGGGGTTCAACGACCGCAGGACCCATCTTTTTGAAAACTATTGGCCCATTCCGTATGGCGTTTCGTATAACTCGTATCTGATTGTCGATGAAAAAATTGCACTGATCGACACGGTGGAACGCCACTTTATCGACGATTACCTGGAACAAATTAAAGCCATCACCAACGGACGCCCGGTTGATTACCTGGTTATAAACCACATGGAGCCTGACCATTCAGGTGCATTACGCGCTGTGGTGGCCAGATACCCTAACATTACACTGGTTGGGAACAAAAAAACATTCGACATGGTGGCCAATTATTACCAAATAACCGACCAGTCGCTTGAAGTATATGACGATTCGATTCTTGAACTGGGCAAGCACAAATTGACTTTCGCAACCATCCCGATGGTTCACTGGCCAGAAACAATGGTCACTTACGAAACATCGACAAAAATATTATTTTCTGGTGATGCCTTCGGAAGTTTTGGAGCCATGAACGGCGGTGTATTCGACGACGAAATTGACCTGAATTTCTTTGAAGAAGAACTGATGCGCTATTTCACCAATATCGTTGGGAAATATTGCCCCCACACCCAACGCGCCCTGAAAAAACTGGAAGGATTAGACATTAAAATGCTGGCAGCCACTCATGGTCCGGTTTGGCGCTCAAACCTGAACTATATTCTGGATCGTTATCAGAAATGGAGCAGCTATACCACCGAACCCGGAGCCGTGATCGTTTTCGGATCGATGTATGGCAATACCGAAAAAATGGCCGATGTCATTGCCCGTCAGTTGGCCGTGAGGGGTATCAAAAATATCCGGGTTTACGACGCTTCGAAAACTCACCCGTCGTATATCATCAGCGACCTTTTCAAGTTCAAGGCATTCATCGTCGGAAGTTGTGCTTATAACAACGAACTCTTTCCTTCGGTCGAAACCGTTATTACTAAAATCGAGCACATGGGTATTAAGGACCATCTGCTGGGCATTTTCGGCTCGTATGGATGGAATGGCGGCGGTGTGAAAAACCTGAAAACCTTTGCCGACAACATGAAATGGGACTTGGTTTACGATCCAGTTGAAGAGAAAGGCACATTAAAACAGAGCAAGTTCGAACAATGTATCGAGTTGGCCAATGCCATGGCCGATAAGCTCTTAGCGTAGCGAAAAATTGTCTCATAAAAAATGCCGCTCCGTTGGGAGTGGCATTTTTTATAGGGCTTTGTCTGCTCATCAGAGACAGTACTGTGTACGTTAATCTTCCCATTTATCGGTACGGAACGGCGCCACCGGCAGCCCGGAGGTACTAAACAAATCGGGCATGGTTGTATCGTCGAAACAAAAACGGACAGCTACCGGATTTTTAATCTTCTCAGACCAAACAACAACCGTGCTGCCCTCTATTTTGGCGTTTGCCTGCATAAATTGATGGTCGGCCCCGGCAATCAGAAATTTAGAAGGAGCTTTGTCTGTGCATTTCAAGCCGGAAACAGCGTCGTTAAAATAAACCCGGATTTTGTCTTTTTCCGTCTGCATCGAAGCATAAGTCGGACTTTTATAATCGCCCTGCGGCAAATGATAGGTTTCGGCCAGCGCATAATTGGCCAGGCGCTTTCCAACATCAAGTTTGTTTTTCGGATGAATGTCAGCAATGTTGTCAACCAAATCGGAAACAACCACCATGCCGGTATTCGGAACTATTTTCGTAACCAGCTCCTGCTGCTCGCGAACAATCCACGACTTTCCGTCAGGGCCATACTTAAATGGAGCGATCTGAACCAGATAAAAGGGAAATTCTTTACCAAAATCGACCCGCCAGTTTTGGATCAATGCTTTCATAAAATCGGCATAATGATACGGACGCATCCGGTTAGCTTCGCCCTGGTACCAAATGGCTCCGGCGATTCCGTAAGGAACAAATGGCGCTATCATCCCATTGTAATTCGTTCCGGGAGCCGATGGCCACCAAGCAGCATGATCGTCGTATGCATTGGTTTTCAACAGCGGGTCATTCTCAATCCAGTCTTTTTTTATCCAGACTTCTGCAGGTGTTCCACCCCAAGCCGACATGATCAGCCCGACCGGAACATTCAACTTTTCCTGAAGGGCCCGCCCAAAGAAATAACCAACGGCACTGGCCTCGCGCATGGTTTGCGGTGTACAAACAGTCCATTGGGCCTTACAATCCTGCTGCGGGTACTCTGCCCCAATTTTCGGAACCTGAAAAAAACGGATGTTCGGATGATTGGCTACCGCAGCTTCTTCCTCCCCGTTGAAAATCTTCCAGTTCACGTTCATTTCCATGTTCGACTGTCCGCTGCAAATCCACACCTCGCCCAACATCACATTGACCAGTTCAATTTTACTGCTTCCAAGGATTGTCAAGGTGTATGGGCCACCGGCTTTTGTTGTTTTTATCTTCGCTAACCAGTGGGCGTCCCGTTCAGCTTTCGTAACTATCGTATCCAGGGGGCTCCAACTCCCAACAATCTTCACGTTCTCAGAGGGCCCGGCCCATCCCCAAACAGCAACTTCGGAGTTTTGCTGAAGAACCATATTATCAGAAAAAACGCCAGGAAGAACAATCTTCCCAAAAGAATGAAAAGTGCAGCCGACCAGCAGAACGAGTACGGCCCAAAGATTCTTAACCATAATATAAATGTTTAATTAGTAACATACGAAATTATCAATTAATCCGGCCATTGATCCGGCTAATTGATTTTTATATTTCCGGACACATCAATTTCCGGAATAGAAACAGATAATCAGAATTCACTATCTGTTTCTGTTCCGATAAATTACAAGATGTAGGCAAGCTTCTCCCATCGTTCAAGCAAACCTACACTAAAAAATGAATAAACACGGTATTTCATTGCAACCACTATTCTAAAATTCAATAAATTAGAGTATCTGTTTTTTATACGGCCCGGTAGTAAAGAAAAAATTGTTTTATGGCAAAAACCTGTTTTGTAGTATTTGAAAAAAAGCCAATCCGGTTATACGAATCAGCTTATCTGGAATCATATTAAATTATATACATATATCAATTAAGCAAAAATCATACTTATATTTGCAGGCATAAATCAGTAAACAATGGACACCAAAGAAATAGTTGGAAGATATAGCGCTTTAGCTCAGGAAACCTGCTGCCTTTCGTGTGGTGGAGCAGTAGATAAAAGTGAAGCCCGGTTAAATGAAGTTTGTATTGACCTGGGAAGCGGCCGTGGGACCGATGTTTTACGGCTGGCTGAGATCGTCGGGGAAAACGGGTTTGTTTATGGCGTAGATGTTACGGCCGAAATGATCCGGAAAGCAGAAACAACAGCCGCCAAAATGGGTGTTGATAATGTAAAATTTATCCAGGCAGACCTGGAACATATCCCACTCGAAGATGAAATTGCCAACCTGATTGTTTCGAACTGTACGTTGAACCATGTTTCAAACAAACTGAGAGTGTGGCAGGAGATTTTTAGACTATTAAAAAACGGCGGTCGTTTTGTAATTAGCGATATTTATTCGAGATTCCCGGTTCCGGAAGAATATGCCAACGACCCGGTTGCCGTGTCGGAATGTTGGGCCGGTGCCATTACAAAAAACGAATATTTGAAAATTATCCGGCAGGTTGGGTTCAAGGAAATCCGCATCCTGGAAGAAAGTAACCCGTATCCGAAGGGTGAAATCGAAGTTTCGAGCTTCACCATCACCGGGATCAAAGATGAATTTAGCTGCTGTTGCTGATTGGTCAGTTCAGCGCCAAATATGTGTTTAATCAATACCAATTAAAAAAAATGAAAAGTCTCGTAAAGAAAGATCAGAAGGGAAAGGTTAAACAGGCACAATGCTGTGCCAAACAATCTCAAATCATTGCCGGATGCCACGACTAAAGGCATCCGGAAGCCTCCCCAAACTCCTCCGAAAGAGGAGGCCGGGGAGGTGTTTCATTTACCACATGTGATTTTTATCGCTTTTGCCTTCCTCCTCTGGAGGAATAAACAGGTTTTACCATGCAATTATCCAGATACAATATTATTTCGAAGGTTAAAGACTCCAACAACTGGTTCATTGTAAATTCGTTGTCGGGCAACGCCGACCTGATTGATCACGAAACACTGATCCAGCTTCAGACCAATGATTTTTCGAATCCTGAATTTTCAGAAAAAGGATATGTAACCGATCCGGCCCGGGAGAAAAAGCTATTTCGCGAAAAGTACCTGAAATTTCTGGATGACCGCGAAAAAGACGAAATCCAGATTTTCTTTGTTACCAACTACTCGTGCAATTTCTCCTGCTCATATTGCTATCAGGCCGGATACGAGGAGCAGCCCATGTCGCTGAACCGGCAGACCATTGATGCGTTTTTTAGTTATATCCTGAACGAGTTTGCCGGGCGGCGCAAATATATCACCCTCTTCGGAGGCGAACCGTTTCTAAATGCACCCAAACACAAAGAACATATCGCGTATATCATCGAAAAAGCTTCGTTGGCCGGAATTGAAATTGCTGCTGTAACCAATGCATACCATCTGGCCGATTACATCGATATCCTAAAAAAAGGGTTGATCCGCGAAATACAAGTGACACTCGACGGGACACGCGAAATGCACAACCGCAGGCGTTTCCTGAAAGGCGGAGCCCCGACATTCGACCGGATTGTTGAAGGTATCGACCACCTATTGGCCAACCGTATACCGGTCAATCTCCGGATGGTTGTCGACCGCGAAAATATCGGCAATTTGCCCGATCTGGCCCAATTTGCAATCGATAAAGGGTGGACAGCTTCTCCCCTTTTCAAGACCCAACTAGGCCGCAACTACGAATTGCACGAGTGCCAGTCCAATCAACAAAGATTGTATTCCAGACTGGAGCTCTATCAAGATTTGTACGAACTGTTGAAACGCTTCCCGCACATTGGCGAATTTCACAAACCGGCGTTTTCCATCTCGAAATTTCTGTTCGAGCAGGGAGAACTTCCGGCTCCGCTGTTTGATGCCTGTACCGGTACAAAAACCGAGTGGGCATTCGATTTTACCGGGAATTTTTATGCCTGTACCGCTACGGTTGGTAAGCAGGGAGAAAGCCTGGGCACTTTTTATCCGGAAATTAAAAAGTACACCGGGGCAATTGAAGAATGGCAGAACCGCGATGTGCTTTCAATCCCGAAATGCCGTTCCTGCGAATTGAGCCTGATTTGCGGTGGTGGCTGCGCCTCGATGGCAAAAAATTATAACGGGACATTAAACAGTCATGATTGCCGGCCGATAACCGAACTGCTCGAATTGGGGATTGCTCATTATTTTAACGAATAACGCGATGGATTGCACTGCCTGCCAAACCAAAAGCTGCCGTCAGAACCAAGCCTGCCCGGCTACAGCCTCCAGCAAAACAGAACTTCTGGCCAAGTATTCCGCAGAAGCTGAATTGCTGAAAGCGGCCGCCTCGTTAGTCGATAACGGACGCGCAGGAACATTATCGCGACTTCAGGAGATTTCTGAATTTTCGAAACGAATGGGATACCGACGACTGGGACTGGCATACTGTTACGGCATGGAAAAGCAGGCACAACAAATCGTTTCACTGTTGCGGGCTGACGGCCTCCAAGTCAGGGCCGTTTCGTGCACTGTTAGCGGATTGCCGCAAAACGAAGTAATACCTGGCAGCGCATACCAATCGGTATCGTGCAACCCTATCGGACAGGCCGCCCAACTGAACCACGAACGCGTTGATCTCGTATTAACTATGGGCTTGTGCTTGGGGCACGACATTTTGTTCCAGCGAGAAATACAAGCCGACTGCACCGCATTGGTGGTAAAAGACCGTGTACTCAACCATGACCCGCTTAGATGTATTGAACAGTAAATTAAGAGAATAGACAAAAAACCAAAAATCAGATAGCAATGAAAGAAATTAATGCATCAGAATTCGAACAGATCATTTCATCCGGAGAGAATGTTCTGGTTGACTTTTATTCGACCGAGTGCCCTCCGTGCGAAGCATTGGCCCCTAAGCTTGAAGGACTGGAAAAACTGTTTGGGGAAGAAATCAAATTTGTAAAGATCTTCCGCCAGGGCAATCGGGAATTGGCCGAAAGTCTGGGCATTAAATCATCGCCAACCTTGTTGTTTTACCAGGGCGGCGAAGAAGTTTGTGCCCGGCTGAACGGAGGGATCAAACGCTCGGAAATCATCCGCGAACTGAAACATATTATCGGCAAAGAAAAGGTGAACTCCATCAGCAGTGCGGTTGAACCAACAGTAACCCAGGTTGATGTTGCGATTCTGGGGGCCGGTCCCGGAGGATTGACGGCCGGGCTATACCTGTGCCAGGCCAAAATTAATACCGTCCTGGTCGACATTGCCCTGCCTGGTGGAAACGTTTCGACAACCCACATGGTTTCGAACTACCCTGGGTTCATTGATCCGCAGCCAGGCTACATGCTCTCGCATTATATGTCGGAACAAACCAAACGTTGCGGAACCACTTATAAAGTTGCGGTTGATGTAACCCATGTTGACCTCGACAAAAAAGAGATTACCATTGACGGACTTGAAACCATCAAAGCCAAACGGATCATTATTGCCACCGGAACTTCGCCCAATAAACTCCATATCCCCGGCGAAATGGAATACAAAGGCCAGGGAATTTCGTATTGTGCAACCTGCGACGCCAAATATTTTGTCGATAAAGAAGTAGTGGTGATTGGCGGAGGCAATTCGGCCATTGAAGAAGCCGATTTCATTTCGAAATTTGCCTCAAAAATCACCATTGTGCACCAGTTCGATAAACTCCAGGCTAACAAAATGGCACAAGAAAAAGCGTTTGCCAATCCGAAAATCAAATTCCTGTTCGAGCACGAGCCACGCGCTTTCCGGAAAGAAGGCGATAAAATGCTGGTTGATGTGGAAGACCTGAAAACAAAAGAAACCAAAACGCTGACAACCGATGGAGTTTTTGTTTTTATCGGACTAAAACCCAACCTCGAATTGTTTAAAGACAAACTGAAACTAGACCAATGGGGTTATATCGTTACCGACGAAGATAAAAAGACCAGCATCGATGGTGTTTATGCTGTTGGCGACGTAACCAGCAAAAAGTACCGGCAAATTACCACCGCCATCGCCGACGGAACCATTGCCGCCATTGCCATTACCAAAGAAATCGGATAATTTCCGGTTGATCCGGGGTATCTGCTCAATCTCCGGCATTGCCGGGTGGTTCCTTCAATAAAAAAACAGACTAACCCAAATCGTTCGCAAAGGTTCAGGTTAGTCTGTTTTCATTATCGCTGCATTGAATTACGGGTTCAGCCCCATTGCTTTGATATACCCGTCGTTGACCACACAATTACTGAATTTGCAATTTTCGAGAAACTGGAGCATGGCTTTTTTTACCAGTTCCTGATTGGGGCGGGCTGCCCTGATTTCATTAAAATCGCCACGGGGAGCTTCTGTAAACGCAACAATCTGATCCCAGTTTTCAGGCTGATTGATTGTTCGGAAACAACTCGGCGCACCCATTTTTTTGTATGGCCAGTAGGTCCAGCCAATGTTGTTCCGTTCCATCAGACGGGTCCAGGCTGCAATCCAGTCGTTGGTGTTCTCGCCCGTTTCGCCCATATACATTGGCAAATTCACCGAGTCTCTGAAATTTACAAAATCCTGAATGTTGGCTTGTAACGTATCGCACCAGTACCGATGACAGGTGTACATCATCTTTTCATCGAATTTCGAGTCGGTAAACACCTTGAAGTTCCCATTCCACTGAGCGCCACCCAACAGCACAATGTGGTTCTTATCCACCTCGCGGATAGCAGCCGTTGCTTTTTTATAAACCGGCTCAAGTGCGGCATTCAGCTTGGGCATATCATCGCCGAAGTAAGGTGCGATCGGCTCGTTTAACAAATCGTATCCCAAAACCATGGGCTCATCTTTAAAATGATTGGCAATATTCTTCCAAACCGATGCAAATAATTCCTGACTCTCCGAACTAACCATCAGCCACGGGTAGCCGTAACTGTCGTCGATATTATCGCCGGTCTGACCTCCTGGTGCATCGTGCATATCCAGAATGAGATAAATTTTTGATTCGCGACACCACGCGACCAAGCTATCGAGCCGCTGAAATCCATCCTGATTTCCGGACAACCCCAAATAATCCTCGTCGGTAAACAGTTTGTAGTGAAACGGAACCCGGATTGTATTCACACCGGCGTGTTGCAAATACCGGATATCATCGCGCGTGATGTAGTTGTCTTTAAACTGTTTCCAGAACTGATTGGTAAAATCAGGGCCGACCATTTCGCGAAAAGCCTGGTCGATCAACCGAGCTGAGCTGGTCTTTTTAAAACCAAACATATATCCTTCCGGATTCAGCCAGTTCCCGAGATTTATTCCACGAATGAAAAACTTCTCGCCATTGGGAGCAAGCAGATCAGGCCCGGCAATTTTAATAAATTCAGGCTGAACCTCAACAGCGGCCTTTTTTGATGGGTTACATGCCGAAGCTATCGCCAGCAAAGCCAGCAAAAAATAATACGATAGTTTTTTGATTTCTTTCATCTGTATAAATTTCAAAATTGTTTCTTGCAATTTTCGTATCTATTTCTGTTTTTCAGACTAGTTTCTCAACGAGATGGAATAGCCATTTATACATTCCCGGTTGGTATAAGCTTCAGCTTTTATGGCTATTTCATCTGTAAATAATTTGTTTTTAATGCCGCATGAGATTCGCATGATTGGTGTATAATCATTTCATTTAGTGTTTTTTTTTCAGATCATGCTCATTTCACCTGGCCAGTTATAGTTGGTTTATGTTCATGTTTTTCAGGTTGAAAATAGCAAAAAAAAACAGCCTTGCATTGAAGCAAAAGCTGTCTTTCCTTCTCTGATGGTATTTTCTCCCGGATGGTATTAAATCCGGATATAAATCCGTTTCTTGTTAAGCCACCATCCCAGCAACCAACACAAAAGCATATACGCCACCGCAGTTGCCAGGGCCCCCAATGACCCGGGAAACATAACCTGAAACACACGTTCGCTGATCCATTCAAAAACATCCATGCCCTGTCCTGCCGGAACCATCCGGAGCTCCACGTAGAAAAGCTCGGAAAACAGATAAATAAACAATGGATTCTTCCCGAAGATATCGAAAAATGTCACTCCGATTTTCATTTTTTGCATTTCGATGGCATAAACCAAGATAGCCATAACAGACAAATCAATCCCCACGGTATAAAGCACAAACGAACTGGTCCAAAGTCTTTTGGCCATCGGGAAAACCAAATTCCACCAAAGCGCCAAAGAGGTCAGCAAAAAACCAGCCATCAGCAGCCGGGCAATTCCTTCAAACGATTTTCCTTTTTGCTGAATGAAGGCTCCGGCCAGGTAGCCAACCACCACGTTCACGATGGCCGGGAAGGTGCTTAAAATTCCTTCCGGATCGTACGACAGGCTACCATGCCGATACATATGTTTCGGACCAAGAATGGCTAAATCCAGACGCGATACGACATTGGTTGCCATCTCCAGTTCTCCTCCCCGCGGTCCAAACAAGTACAAAATACCCCAATAACCCAGCAGGATCCCTCCGGAAATAACCCACACTGCCTTTTCTGAGAAGTAGCGGATCATAACCGAGGCAAAGAAGTAACAAAGGGCAATCCGCTGCAAAACACCCATTATACGAGTTTCAGCTAATGGTTTCCACATCCAGGCCCCATCATCGCCAATCTGAA
Organism: Bacteroidota bacterium; assembly: GCA_029265715.1. Lineage (GTDB taxonomy): Bacteria > Bacteroidota > Bacteroidia > Bacteroidales > Prolixibacteraceae > Aquipluma. Next base: position 23,641 of record JAJUGZ010000020.1, on the reverse strand, counting down.
AGAACGGGAACCAGTACATCAGGAACCCAAGCAGGAAAATAATGATGGTCCTTTTCAGAACTTTCGTATAAAAGACGCTCCCGGATGCCTGCCTCAACCGGCTCATGGAAAAACTCATGGCATTTCCCATAGCAAACAGAAATGAGGGGAAAACCAAATCGGCCAACGTAAATCCGAACCACTGTGCATGCGACAGGTATGAATATAAATGAGCGCCTGTTCCGGGTGTGTTGACCACAATCATCAGGGCGATGGTCAGTCCCCGGAACACATCGAGCGACAGGAAACGCTCCGGCTTTGCAGTCTGTGTTTTTCCCATATCAATAATCGTATTGTATCGGTTTCATTTGTTTTGTTAACGGAACAATGCGGTCACGGTATTTTTTGTATAGTTCGGCCGCAACGATTGTGGCATCTCCCGAAGGCTCTACCGGAAAATCCTTCCGGCTGGTTACCCATTGCCATTCCCATTGTTTGATTTGATTGTCGAACTGTGCCTGATCAAAACGACCCCAGTCACTTCTTACTGCGCCAATAAATTGCTCCCAGCGCGGTTTGTAAAAGTCGGAAAGCAAGCCGCTCCACTGGCGGCAACTGTATTCGTGCAGGCGGTTGCCGGCATCGCCCCACAGGGTAATCAGGTCGCGGGCATTTTGTTCGTACAGCGCTTTTTCTTCCGGCGTTTGGCCCCAACTGCGGGCACCGGCCAGCCAGGGCCCCAGCAGAAAGTCTTTGCGGGTAGCCAGCAGGCGGTCCAGATCATCAATCAAATCAAGATATTCAGCCGTGTATCTGTCAAAAGCCGCTTTATCGTTGGTTTGATAGGCTTCGGCAAATTCCTGCTGAACCGGCAAGGCATAATTGGCCAGCACCTGACGCGTCAGGTCGACCAGATCATACACAAATCCGTCGGACTTTTCACATTCAGGAATAGCCTTGACGAACAGGTCCCAGGCCGGGAGCAAATCCTCGGGCGCATAATTAAGCTTGGTACGCGCCCAACGCCGGAACCCGTCGAAAGTAGGGCGGGCCGCAATAATCGACTCGGCGCCGTCGCGGATCGCTTGCCCGTTGTAAACCGTACGAACCAACACCTGCCAGGCTTGTTCCAGTTCCGGACTGGTTTTCCCATACCGGTTCCGGATGTAACTTTCCAGCCACTCGTTCAGGTCGATCGGCGTATTCCGCCAGGTATGGCTGGTCATCAGTTCGTAAAGCACCGGATTCTGCTCAATCCCTTCCATCGTCAGCCCGATTCCTTTCAGTTGTCCTGACGTTGGATCGGCCAACGCTGCTGCCGGTTGCGTGGCCACTGTTTCAATGCGGCCAAACAGGCTGATATTTCCGCCAAAATTGTGCAACATGTTCCAGATCCACTGTTTGCCATAAAAAGCTTCAGTGCGTTTCCAGACTGGTTCAATCTCGGCGGCCAGGTCCAGGATAATCATCCGGTCGTTGGGGACCGCGCCGAGCAATCCTTGTATCTGCGGGGCTTTCCAGAAATCGCGATGACTGTAAAACAGCCATCCCTGCATCACCCAGACGGCTTTGGGGTCGGCCGCCTTCATGCCTTCGAACACCTTGCTGCCCAGTTCCGACAAATACTGCGGATCATCCGACGGTGGTTGGTTTTCGTTGAACGTGTCGGCCGAATACAAATGGTCGGTCCCGTAAACTTCCGATTGTACTTCCAGAAATTTCCTGCCAATTTCGGCAAACAGCGGGTCGTTGGCATCCAGAATGTATGTGTCGCCAAAATCATTTCCCCAGTTGGTCTGCTTCAGGTTAGCCCCGGGGAAAAACTTTTTGAACGAAGCCGGGACATGCCCGGTAAAAGCTGGCAAAACCGGTTTCATGCCCAGTTCGCGTTCGCGGGCCAGGATTTTCTGTTGCAGGTCGCGATGGCTCTCTTTCCAGCTTTGCGGCAGAGGGCCACCCCAACCATCGAGGTTTCCCATCCAGAACCAGGAAAAATAGGCTGGTCCGCTGAAAAACGATTCCAGATCGGCATCGGTAAACCCGTACGATTTGTACACCTGGTCCCAGACGTACTCTTCGCCGGTAATGGCCAGCGGCATGTTAATCCCGTGCAAAGCCATCCAGTCGATTTCTTTTTCCCAGCGGTCCCAGTCCCACCAGCTCATGCTGTAATTAAACGTGCAGTAATTTAAATAATAGCGGTATTCGTACGGACTGTCTTTATGCACTTTCTCCGGAACTGCCGGTAATTTCTCCGGAAGGTCCAGGTTGGTTCCGTTCCAGGTTATCTGGCAATGGCAATATTCGGTGAGGTAATAATACAAAGCCGACGCAACCGAAACGCCATTATTTCCCCGAAGAACGATCTTCCCGCCTTGCGATTCCACCTCAAACCAATCAACAGAATCGGAGGGGATTGTTTCAACAATAAAACGATCGGCATATTTCGGAAGAATACGCTGAATTAAATCGGTTGCAGGCTTATCGGCTGAGTTTATTTTCTTCTCGGTTTTGCACCCAAACAAGACCACCAGCAGGCAGCCCAATCCTATTGTCAATTTCAGAAATTGATTCATTGAAAAAGGTTTTTATACAGTTAATCGATTGACCAGACCCGGATGTCCGCATTTATCAGCTTGTTTTCGCGAACATTCCTGAAGATGACCTGCGCCCCGGCATCCGGTTCGGATACCTGAACCCGATCGAGAGTCAACTTTTTTACATCGTCGAAAACAAATGCCGGACGATAATCTGTTTTTTTTGCTGTCAGTTTCATGTTGCGGAAAACAAGCCCGTCGACATGCCTGACGTAAAATCCCCAGGCCGGCAGTTCGCCAAACATAGAAAATTCAGGATATTCAGCGATTTGCTCCGGGATGTTTGACAGCGAATCGACCGGGATGCAAGCAATCTGGCTGTCGCCCCCACCCTCAAAAATTAACTCGATATCTTCAATCGTTACGTTCTCAACCGGATGCCCGGGAATTCCGGTAACCGACGAGGGAAAAACATTGTGCGGATAATATACCGGAGGTCCTTCTTCCGGGTAGCCTTTGTCTGGTTTGCCCGATGGGATTTCAACCTTCAGATGGGCAATGTGCACATTTCGGAGCTGACTGATTACCGGGTCGGTATTCCGGTGCCCCAGCCGGATACAGATGGCATTTCCGGTATTTTTTGCTGAAATATTTTGCACATCGACATTTTCGAGCACGCCCCCGTCAACCGCTTCGATGGCAATCGCCGAACGGTAGGTGTCCCACACGGTGATATCGCGAATGGTTATATTTTTAAACCCGCCGTGCGAAGCAGTACCCAGTTTCAACGCACTTGCACTTGAGCGAACCTGACAATTGGCCACATAGATATTTTCGCAACGGAGATCGCGGGTACTCGATTTCAAACAAATGCCATCGTCGGCAGCATCGATAAAACAGTTTGTAACCCGGACATTGGTGCAGTCGGTCAGGTCGATGCCATCGTTGTTCAGGAACGTTGTGCTTTCGACCCGGATGCTGTCGATCACAATGTTGGCGCTGTTACGATAATCCTGAATCCAGCATAGACCGTTTTTGATGGTAACACCTTTTACCACCACGCCATCGCAGCCAAAAATTCGAAGAATTTTGGGCCGGTTCCGTTCTTCGGGCCGCATCTGGTGCCAGGGGTTGTAGGTTTGCCACTCGGTGTCGCGTAGGGTCCCGGCGTTCAGCATCGCGTAAATATCTTTAATAAGCAGGTCTCCCTGTCCGTCAATCACCCCTTGTCCGGTGATCGCTATGTTGTTCTGGTTTGTCGCATCAATCAGGGCCGAAGCATCTTCCGGGCCATAATCAGCCCGGTTGGCGCTGCCCAACAACACTGCACCCGGTTGCAGGTTCAGTTCAACATTCGACTTCAGGTGAAGGACCCCGGTCAGGAACCGGCCTTCAGGAAATACAACCTTCCCATTGCCACTTTCCGAAGCCTGGTCGATGGCTTTTTGGATGATGAACGTATTGTCGGTTTTTCCGTCGCCAACAGCCCCGAGACTGGCTATATTAATGGATGTTTGTTGCCCCCGGAACAAAAGCGGGAGGCATACAGAAATAATAATCAGCAGTGTTTTTATCATCTTATCTGTCCGTTTTTGTGTTCGCCCAGATTGACTGGATGCTTTCTTGAACCAAAAAAGGAGAAGAAGCCGTAGTCTCTCCTCCTCCTTTTTATGATTTTTAATGAACCTAACCGTATTAATATCCTGGATTTTGTGACCAGTTCGTATTCTCATTTAAAACACCGGTCGGAACAGGGAATATACGTTTGGTATAATCGGTCTTGGCAGTTGGATTAATTATGTTCTTGTACCCCCAATCATACTCAAAGTGTCCGAAACGAATCAAGTCATTACGGCGCCAGTTTTCATCAAAAAACTCACGGCCACGTTCATCAAGTAGTTCGTCCAATGTTGGGTTTGAAGCGATGGCAGGTGCATTGACATAAGCACGGATCTGATTGAACAGCCCCTTCGGAGTATCTCCATTGGTAGCTGTGGCACCGCGAAGGATGGCCTCGCACTTGGTAAGCAAGATGTCGGCATACCGGAAAATTGGGATATCATTGTCCTGACAACGATTGTATAATCCAAAAGCCGTAGGATCCATCATGAACTTATTGAAACGATAGCCTTGCGACCAACCGGATACGGTGTTCCCTACATTCAGGTTTTCATCCTGAGTTTTTAATGCAACATTCTGCGTAAGAATAACCTGCACTCCTTTATATGTATAAGGATTTGTTGTTACTTCGTAAGTAGAAGGGTTGTACTGATATAATGCACCTTTAAATAAGGCATCATTCCGGCGATCACCATTCAAACTAAATAGGGCTGCAAATTCAGGATTAACAGCGAAATTACCACCAACTGATTTTGTAACAACCATTCCATAGAGGCCGGCGCCACCAGAGCCATTCGTATCTCCCTTACGCCAGGTACGGAAACGGGCATAAGTCATTCCATCCTCATTAGCCGCTGTATAAGGCATTGCATATATAAAATCTTTAATGCCAGCACCATTGGAAGGATAGAACTTTCGCAGGTAGTCGTCACTCAGATTGAAAAGGCCAGATTGTATGATATCATCACATACAGCGACGCAAGCATCCAATTTTTTGTTTGCCGCAGTGGCCGACCAACTTGAACTTGTTACATCATTGGTGTAAACATTCCAGTTGATGTATAACTTTGCCAATAGAGCATCAACCATCCAACGGGTCGGTCTGCCATAAGTAGAGGCATCAACCTTTGTGGTCATATTATCTCGAATAGCCAATAATTCAGATTCGATCCATTTGGCGACATCTGCACGTGGGCTACGCTCCAATGCCTCATTCGCATCAAGCACATGATCTAAAATAGGCACATCTCCATAACTATCCATTAATATAAAATGATAAAAAGCACGAACAGCTCGAACTGGGGCTGTAACTGCAGCATCTTCACCCCCAAGATCCACAATGACCCGATTACACTTAGTAATACCGCTCGATAAATCAGTCCAATACCCAATGCAGGCATCATCGGGCTTGAAGTTATGCAAACTTGGATGAGCATAATTCCCACTATCATAATAGTCACCATCGAAGCTCACCCCCATACATTCATCTGAAGAAAGAGTCATGGCCTCATTGTAACGGCGGCCTAACATCCCACGAAATGCATAATAGACATCTGAAGTCTTAGCCTCAGCGGCTATTTCCGAATTTGGATAAGTAGTATATTGAGATTTTACATCTACATCCAAATCAGTACAGCTATTAATAGCTAAAGCTAATAATGCAGCTGGTATAAATATATTTATCTTATTCATAGGAGTTTTTTATTAGAAGTTGATATTAAGCCCGAGCATGAAAGTCCGGGTGCGTGGGTAATACGATTCACGGTTATCTATTCCCGGAGTGAGGCCACCCAAGTTAATTTCAGGGTCAAGTCCTTTATAGCCAGAAATAGTCATCAAGTTATTGCACGTTGCATAAACATTTAATCCATTGATGTAATTACCAATCTTACCAAAATTATAATTCAACGACAAAGTTGATAGCCGCAAATAACTGCCATCTTCCAGATACCGGTCGGAGGGAGTCTGTGCATTTACGTCGGTAAATTTCTGCTGAGTTGCAACTTCTCTCAATACATTCTTACCAGTTGAAACCAGCGCAATATAATTGTATTGAGCACGGGCTGAATTCATAATATCATTCCCCAATACTCCCTGCAAGAAAGCGGTAAGAGACCATTTCCCATAAGTCAGTGTATTGTTCCATCCGTACGTTAACTTTGGCTGGGCACAACCGACTTTGGTTCGGTCTGTTTCCTGTGGGCTGGTAGTAACCTCCCCTGTTCGCTTGCCAGTTTCAGGATCGTGAACATAAAACTGAGACACACCTCCAGCGTTATACCCGGCCCACTCCCACATGTAGAAAGTCCCGATGGGTTCACCTTCCATGATACGCTGCACATTGGCAGTAGCGTAACCTCCAATATTAGGATTGCCAGCATTGATGTAATCAACCGAGTAAGTCTGATTAGAGAGGCTAACTACCTCATTTTTATTGTGAGACAAGTTCAACGATGTTTCCCAGCGAAATTTTTCGGATTGAACAGGAATTACATTCAGAGATAACTCTATTCCTTTGTTACTAATCTCGCCTACGTTGGCAAGCATGCTGCCATACGGGTAACGGTTGGTTGATACCGCATAACTGTAAATCAAATCCTCGGTCTGTTTTTGATAATATTCTAAGGTACCAGTTACACGTTTTTTTAAGAACCCGAAATCTGCACCAATATTAAGCATACTTGTACGTTCCCACTTCAAATCAGGGTTTGCATTACTTGTAGCAGCTAATGTGCGATAATCGTGTGTATTACCGTTTTCATCGGTATACGTAAACCACCCCGAAGCACCATATGTTTGAATTGCCGTAAATGCATTAAAACCCAAAGAGTTACCACTAACACCATAGCCAACACGGAACTTTAAATCATCAAATACATTTAAATTCTTTATAAAGCTTTCTTCGCTCAAACGCCATGAGGCCGATACGGAAGGAAATGTAGCCCAGCGATTGTTTTCACCAAAAGCAGAACTACCGTCACGTCGCATTGTTGCCTGAAACAAGTATTTGCTGTTAAAGCTGTAATTAACGCGGCCATAAAAAGAAATCATACGCAAGGTAGAAAGAGTATAACCACTATTTATACCGGTAATATCCATGTTGTTGGCATACCCCATATTATAGTATTTTATCGCATCATCGTAAAAATTATATACTGTAAGTCCAAAACCATCATTGTCATCACTCTGTTCCCAAGAATAACCAGCCATAAAACCAAGTTTATGCAAATCATTAATTGTCTTATCGTAGTTGAGATATGTTTCTAACACTTTTTTCTTATTTTCGACAGAAGTGCGACTTGCCTGACCATGCTGAGATGAATAAATCTGGGAAGCTGTTGTGTTATAATTGCTAAAAATATGTTGCTCGTTTTGATACGAAAGGCTCAAATTATAAACTAACCCCTCAACAATCTTTAACGAAACTTTGGTTATGCCTTGCAATCGCTTACTCTCTGTATTATAGTGATCCTCATAAATCATTGACATAGGGTTGTAATTCTGAGAAATTCCAGAACTTTTATACCAACTACCATCTTCATTTCTAACAGGAACCAGTGGAGAATAATAGTTCATCGCGTCAAGAACACTTCTCCCCTCGCTACCCATTGGAACATTGTGGTTGTTGGTAATGCTCCCATTAAGACTAATTGAAAGTGTTAGCCGGTCATTAAATGATGTGGTTTGTAAAAAAGAACGTGCAATGAGACGATTCTTGTCGGTTTCCTTGATTACACCTTGTTGTTCAAGATAATTGACACTTGCGTTGTAACTGGTCTTTTCATTACCTCCATTAATGGAAACATTGTGATTCTGGCTAAACCCAGTGCGCTGAACTTCCTTTATCCAGTCAGTATTACCTCCTTCGTCATTAGGGAGGGACACTCCATTGGCTGAAGCATATGCACGAAGTTCATCTGCAGTCATCATATCCAAGTTCTTTAACACATTGTCGGCAGCAACATAACTGCTGTAGTTTATATTGGTCTGCCCATTCTTATTCCCTTTCTTCGTTGTAACGATAATAATTCCGTTAGCTGCTTTTGAGCCATAGATTGCCGTTGCAGATGCATCACGTAATACATCAATGCTCTCAATATCTTCTGGAGCAACCAGAGACAGAGACATTCCCGGCACCCCATCAATCACGTAATATGGCTCTTGAGCTTCGCCAGTACGCAAGGTAGAAGCTCCCCGCAACGTAATGGATGAGCTACCATTGGGATCGGAAGTTTGTGTAATTATTAAGCCAGGAACTTTCCCCTGCAATAATTGAGAAGGATCGCTATATACACCACTATTCATGTCCTTGGCGCTAACTGTTGTAATTGAACTTGTCACATCTTTTCGCGTCATTTTCCCATAACCAATTGCGACAACTTCATCCAACCCAATGGTTTCTTCCCTCAAAACCACATTAATACTGGCTTTACCAGCCACTTTAATTTCCTGCGACTGCATTCCGACAAAAGAAAAGACAAGCGTTGCATCTGCCGGAATTTTATCTATGGCATAATTACCGTCCATATCGGTAATTGTACCCGTTGAAGCACCTTTCACGGCAACTGTTACGCCGGGGATTGGCGCACCAGACGTATCGGTTACTTTACCCGAGACCTTCTGTTGTTGCTGTTGTGTTGGTGTTACCCCCGGCTCATCACCTTTGGGATGTATAACAATCAGCTTGTTTTTCACGGTATACGTCAGGCCCGTATCTCTCAACACTTCTTCCAACACCTTTTCGATGCTTTGGTTCCTGACATCAATATCCACCTTGCGGTTCAAACCAAACTCGTTGTTGTACAGGAACGAAAATTCGGATTGATCTTCGATCTGGTTAAAGATCTCCTGAATCGAAATCTCTTTCCCGGATAAGGTCAACTTGGTGTTTTGTGAATAACTTGCGGCAGAAACCTGAATCAATGCCAGCAGAATAAAAAAAGTCGTTAGTTTCATAATTCGCAATATTTGGGGCAAATCACTCGCTGAATGACACCCAACATCATTACACAATTTTTTCATAAATTTGAAAACTTTTTATTAGACAATTATTTATGATTGTTTATCAAAGGCGGTCAGTTGTGGCGACTTTCCGCCTTTCCTTTTATTTTATCATAGGCACTTCTATCGTTATTCTTTATTAAAATTCATTACGAACGAAAAACACTTAGCGTTTCTTATCGTTGGCGCTTCCGGGCAAATACTGCAATTTGAATTCGCGCAGGTTTTCGCGGGTGTAATCGATTGGCGAAGTTAATTTCAGGGCATCCAATACCTGCCAGATTGTTTCCTGGTTTTGGAAACGACCGGAATATTTCAGGGTATCAATGCCCCGTTCCGGTAGTTTGATACTCACATCGTACCAACGTTCCAGCCGCTTAATCAGGTCGGGCAACGAAATGTTCTTGAAATAAAATTTGCCATCTTTCCAGGAAGTAATGGTCTGAATGTCGGCATTCTCAACGGTCAGTCTGCCATTTATTTTGTCGACAACCGCCCGTTCGCCCGGATTTAAAACCATTTTCCCAAACGATTTTCCCGACAATTCGACACCTCCTTCAAACAACGTGGCTGAAGCCAATTGGTCGTCATCATAGGCGCATACGTCAAACTGGGTCCCCGTAACCCGGACATCAAAATGGCGGGTCTGCACAATAAACGGATGCGATTTGTCGGACGACACCTCAAAATAGGCTTCGCCGGTCAGACTCACCGTTCGGGTTTTTCCCCGGAAATTATCCGGATATGTTAAGGTACTTCCCGAATTCAAACTGATTTTTGTCCCGTCGGAAAGTTCAACACTCGCTTTAGACCCTAACGGGACCGAGTAAACAATCTGCCTGGCTTCAGGAAATAACAGATAAGAATAAACCAATATGCCGGCAACAAAAGCAACCGCAAGCATAGCCGCCATGGATGCGACGCGCAACAGGTGGCGTACCGGAGTTTTTTCTTTCCGAACAACCAGGCGGCGGTAAAAATCAATAAGTTGCTCGTTCGAACAATCGGGTTGTTGTCTGGCAGAATCCCAGATATCTTTTGTCCGGATAAAAAGAAGCTTGTTTTCTTCTGAAGCATTTACCCAGTCCAACAGCTCCTGCTTCTGGACTTCAGAGCATTTGCCATTCAGATAGCATATAATCAGGTTTTCAATATGGTCGTTTGATTTGTCCATCGGTTTCATAAAAGTGACATGAATACAACCGACGAGATCAAACTACGTCATGAGAACTAAAAAAAATTTGATTTTTTTTTTTGAATTAGGCATTTAGTAACTGTTTAAATTTTAGATGCCTGATTCAGTTCATTTTTTCTGATCGGCGGAAAAAGCCCATGACCATTAGCAAGATGTGCCCAGTGCTGGTTATTTTTTCACGCAGTTTTTGAAGTGCCCGAAAGATGCGTGTTTCGACCGTACGGACCGGAATGCCCAGTTTGTCGGCAATTTCCTGGTTCGAGAGGCCATCAAACCGGCTTAAGAGGATTACTTCTTTCTGAACATCTGATAGCGATTCGATGGCTTGGTTAATCCGGTCGACACTTTCGGTTTCGATCAGCGATTTTTCGCCGCTTTGATAATGAACGAGCTCAATTTGACGCAACTGTAATGCTGCATTTTTTTCATACTGTCGCATAATACCCTGATGTTTTAAATAATTCAAACACCTGTTTCGGGTGGCCTGAAACAAATACGATTTCAAATGAGCCTCATCGTAATTTAACCGATCGGTCGCCCAAACCGAGATAAAAACTTCCTGGACAATATCCAATGCATCAGCCTCCCGCTCAACAAATTTCAACGAAAACAGCAGCAGCTGGCGGTGATACCTGTAATATATCTGGTCGAATCTGGACATGGACAAAATAAAGAGGTTTGCAAGTTAGCACAAATCCAAAATCAAGAATTACGATTCTACGCTATTCCGATTAAATTATAATTACATCTGTCAAGTTAAGGCCTTATTGCGACAAGCGCAACAATAAAAACAAAGGCGCCAGCCCCTGTTTTCGAGAGATAGCGCCTTCGCTGTAACGTTGATACCGGCTTATTCCATACTTTTTGCCCCGGATATCGTTTTGGGTTCTACCACATGAAGATCGAAGACAACAATCTCGTTTTTGCCCGGCTTCAGCCAGGGAGCCGGACAATACAGCCGCTTTTGCGGACCGATTTCCCAATAACGCCCCAGATTATGCCCGTTCACCCAAACCACTCCTTTTTGCCAGGCACTCATATCGATGTAGGTATCGCCGGTAGTTGCCAGATTGAACTCGCCTTTAAAGAAAATGCCGGGTTGTGTTGCATTTCCGGAGGTATATTTTAGTTCTTTCAAATAAGCTTCGTCAAACGGGAGCGGGAAAACTTCCCAGTTCATCAGGGTCATCCCGTTCAGCGACACACGGTCGGTTATCCCTTTGCGGTCGATCATGTATTCGGCAAAGTTGATGCGGCCCATGCCTTCCACCAAAATATCCAACTGCGGGTTTGAGCTCTCCGAAGCAGGTAATTCAATGATGTTTTCGGCTTTGGCCCGGTCGAGTTTCCCGATGTATTTACCATCCACAAAAACAGTGGCATAATCGTGCAAATCGGTTATCCGGAGTTTGCCTTTTTTGTGACCTACCAAATGCGTGCGATACAAAATAAAACCACCCTTTTGCCCGAACATTTCCATGGGTTTAGGCTGCACCGAAGCAATGGCCTCCGGAAGATTTTGCCACACCGGAGCTGTTTCGGTTATCCGGATATCCGGAATTTCAATCACGGGCATGGCTGCCGGGACCGGCATCAGTTTTTGTTTTTTTGGCAGATAACCGGCCAACAGGTTGCGCAAAGCCATGTATTTGGGCGTAGCCTGTCCCATTTCATTAACCGGCGCATCGTAATCGTAGCTGGTCACATCGGGCTGATACTGGTCCGGACTAAATGCGTTGGCACCAGCCCACCAGCCAAAGTTGGTCCCGCCATGCAAAACGTAGAAGTTAAACGACTTTTTGTGGTCCATCAGCCAGCGAACATCTTTGAGCAAGGCAGCCGTGTCGGGATGCTGCCATTGTTCTCCCCAATGCGTCAGCCAGCCGGGGTACAATTCGCTGCAAAACGACGGTACGTTTGGGTTCACCCGGGTTGCCTCGGCAAAATTCGACTCGTTGGCGCCGGGGTCTAAACCGATTGCAGCATCGGGCAACGATCCGGCTTCAAGCATAAAGGGAGCAGCCCCGTCGGCGGTATAAAACGGTACGTCGATGCCGTTTTTCCGCCACAAATCCTGGAGCCATTTCATGTAATTGCGGTCGTTCCCGTAACTACCATACTCATTTTCGGCCTGTACCATCAGGATCGGTCCGCCTTTGGTTACCTGCAAATCGCGAACCTGGATCGCCAGATTTTTTATGTACCGCTCGACAGCAGCCGTATAGCGCGGGTCCATACAACGCACTTTAATGTCCGGAATACTCAACAGATACGAAGGAAGTCCGCCAAAATCCCATTCGGCACACACATAAGGACCCGGACGTAATAAGACCCACAGACCTTCTTCCTGGGCAATCCGAATAAATTGAGCAATGTTGTGATTTCCGGTCTGGAAATCGAAAACGCCGGGTTCCAGTTCGTGGTAATTCCAGAAAACATAAGCCGCAATGGTATTACACCCCATCGCTTTGGCCATTTGAATCCGGTGCCGCCAGTACTCAGCCGGAATGCGGGCCGGGTGCATTTCGCCGGAAATAATCTGGTAAGGCTTTCCATCGAGCAAAAAATCGGTTTTGCCCAATTCGAAGGAATGTTTTTGTCCCTGTGCCCTGTTTATTACAGGCAGGCACAAAAACAATAAAGAAAAAATCAGAATTCGAAGCATGATTGATTGTGTTTGTGGTTTACGTTTTTGCGTGAGCTGGCAAAAGTAAGAAGATTCGGTTTGAAAAAGCAGACTTATCGCAGGGTACCGCATAATATTTAGAGTACCTCTAAATAAACATCTTCAAAGAACTTTCTGTCGCAGTTGCGCATTCCGTTGCAGGCGGTACTTTTGGCCGGGGCTTTCTCAAGTCCCAGAAGATTCAGTTTTCCACTCATTGCCCGCAGCCCCTCGCAAATCTCAGTCATTGAGTCACAACGGCTGAAAATGCCGAAAAGAACTGTTATCAACTGTGTTTTTGCCTTAAAGGCTTTATAATAATAGTCGGCGTTGTGCTTGCTTACTAAAGTGGTTAAGTTGATCCCGTCAATCAAATTTATTACTTGCTTGAAAATTGGCTGTCCGACAAATTTTATTTCTGTATTTTTACCCATGTTGTGGTTTTTTCGCAAAACAAACTTACAACATGGGGCTAAACCTTCGGGGAGTAACCCCAACTTTTAATTTATTCCTCGTTCAGTAGTGAAAAAATCATGCAACCTATTATTGTCGTAATTTGCGGAGTTGACTCGTGGAACTCGATCGAATTGTTCGGCAAGACCAAGATCAATTTAAAAAACATTTTTGGAACTCTTCAATGGCATCCCCTCCCACGATACAATCAACCGTGTTTCTTCGAGTTGTCTCTACCCCCCCGTTGACTTTGCCAGTCTCTGTCTACATTCCATGACTGAATAAATCCAGAAATTGAATTAAAACAAGCTGATAACGAGCATTTACATTTTCTGTATTTTGAATCTGTAGACTCCAGATAACTCTTTTGATTTAGCATTAAGCGAGAGACGGCAGATCTGATCTCCCCAAACATTCGACAGACGCGGATCAGTTAATTGAACTGTTTCAACAACCGGATCGAACTGTACCTTACTGAAAATCAACTTCAATTTTTCGCCATTTTTCTCCAACACTACTACTCCTGGCTCTGAAAGATCCAGCTTCCCCCAACATAGAAAATTAATCTGATTGGAACCTATCATTTTTTTAAGACGAAAACTATCCGAAATCACTAATCCTTGAGGTTCCAGTTTGTAAGTTCGCTGCCATTTTTCAACTGCAGCTTCAGCAGGATAGGCACCTGCCAGATCGAGAGAAAAGATAAGTTTCGCCGGATCAAACATTACATTATGCGATCGGTATTCTGCACCAGCGACTTGTGCAATTCCGTTAATCATGGGCAAGTTATGGTAATTGCTCTGCATGGTCCAAATGCTGTAGCGTTCCTCGCTAAATGTCTGGCGCGTGTATGTTCCAACACCCGCATCAATAATCATCGGGGTTTCGTGGAGGTACAGCGAAAACGAACCCATGTCGTTGTGGTTATGGCTTTCGGCATTGTAACCTCCTTTGGCTGCCATAAAAAAGCCGGATTGGTTGCGCATGTAGCAGAATTCTGTTTCCGGATACCATGTTGAAGCAGCCTGCGAAACAGCTGGTTTTACCCGTACCAGTTCACCCTGATACTTGAGATTTTCCATTGTGCGGAACAGATCGCGCCCTGCATTGTAGTGATTTACTTTGCCATCGCGTTCATACAAATAAGCCGCAAACTGTTGCATTTCCTCACTGCCAACCGCCTTTCCGTAACGGAAAATCATACCGGGTTCACCGCCACCTTTGGCCGAAGCATCGGCGAAATTGACTACCCAACCTTTGCCAACATAGGATTTAGCGATGTATTCGCCCATGTTTTTAATGATGGGCTGATCGAAGATGGAAACCTTTCCGCCGGTGGCTGTGCTTAGCAACTGAAGATAGTCATACATTTTCCCGGCAGCATGACCCCAATACGACGGTCCTTCTTCACAAGCGCCATCATTATGGTTGTAGTTGATAAACTGATCGACCGAAATCATGCTTTGAAAAACAGCATAAGCCAGTTTTTCCGGGTCATTCTCAAGCAAAAGAAAGCATGTCAACACGTTGAAATTACACCAGGGGTTCCAGTTGTTGACCATTGTTTTAGGAGTCGCGTTTACCGCCATCCACCAGAAAGTACGATTCATAAACGGATCGAGAATGCGTAC
This sequence comes from Bacteroidota bacterium, assembly GCA_029265715.1. GTDB lineage: Bacteria > Bacteroidota > Bacteroidia > Bacteroidales > Prolixibacteraceae > Aquipluma. The sequence continues at coordinate 8,560 of JAJUGZ010000020.1, read as the reverse complement.
CTGAATGTTTTCGCGCAAACGTTCGGCAACAAGCGGATGTATTTTGTCGATTTCATCTTTCAGAAAATAATAGGTCCACGACAGAAATGAACCCAAGTCTCCAGCAGTCAGGTCAATAATATTTCCCTTGTATGAAGGCAAGGATGTTTTTACTTCCTGCTCGCGACTAATATGAGCCGACAAAGCCCAGCTGGTCATTTCACAGCTATTCCAAATACCATTGACGATCTGATCCATAAAACGGCCTTTACCTTCCGCCAACTCGGCTAAAACCAAATCACTTAATGCAGTGATATTGGATGTGAAAGGAATTTCCATGATCTGGCGCGACCCACTCCGGTCAAACTCCAAATAGTCGGTGGCTTTTACCACTTTCCATTCATAGTTCAGGGCAGCTTCACCTTTACTGATGATTTCTTCTTTCACTCCCGAGGTCAGCTGATTCCAGCCGTTTCTGTCTTTATAATCAGGATACGAAACCCATTTTTGGTTGAGAATCAGGCTGGATTTAAGTTGAGGAATACCGGCTTTTTTCTGAAGCAAGTCCCTTTTTTCGTAGGCTTGTGCTACCGCAAAGCAAGCCAACAGCAATGTTAACAATAGAAACTTTTTCATGATTTAGTTGGTTAGGTTAATTTAAGGTTTTGCTTGAAACACGCGAACGTAATCGAAAATGACTTCATCGGGGAAATTTCCCTGCGCAGGATCGCCGCCCCAACCGGTCAGTTCGGTAGATAAAATCAGATATTCTTTCCGCTGCGAAACAGCCGTTGAAGTTCTCCACGCTTCTTTTCCATCGACATAAAAAATGTATTCTTTTTCGTTCCATTCGAGTCCGAAAACATGGTAGCCCGACTCGATTCCGGAGGTGGGGATCTTCTTGCCGGTGCTTTTGTGATCGGCTCCATAGCCATCCCAATGCAGGTTGTGATGCACCGTACCGGCTTCTTTCCGGTGATATTCGAAAATATCGATTTCTGTGCCGTCTTTCGCCGGATCGCCGGTTTTTCCCAAATCGGGCGACTGCAGCCAAAAGGCCACATGCGGTCCCAGACTTTTATTCATCAACGCGCGGCATTCAAAATATCCGTAGGTGGTTTCAAAAATGCCCTGCGTTCCGAGTTGTCCCACGTAATATTTTCCTCCGGCATCTTTGGTCACTTTAATCGAAACATGCCCTTTACCGTCTATCGAAATGGTTTGCCGCGAAACGATGGCATAATTCCTCACCGTACCTTCGCCCCGAAAGTTCCATTTGGCAGTATTCACAGTTGTTCCATCGAATTCGTCGTTCCAAACCAGTTGAAAACTGCTTTTCAGAGGGGCCGGCAGGAGTGATTCAGCAGGTTTTTCTGCAGGTTTACTTTCTTCGGTAACCATTTGTTCCGTTTTGTTGCACGACCAAAGAGCCGTCGGAATCAGCAACAGTAAAATTAAGAACGTATTCATCAGAAATGGCTTTGCTTAAAAAGAAAGACTGATACTGATGGTTGTGCCAGCCTTTCTTTTTATGAGATTAGCTTCTAATTAGTTTATCCATCCTGGATTTTGTACCAGGTTTTTATTCATTTCCACTTCGGTTTGCGGAATAGCCCAATTGTAAAGATAATCGCCCCTCCAAGAATATGGAGATGTGATTGTCCCCCATACTTGTTTAATACCATTTCCTGGATAGAATTTCTTGTCTTTCCATGTTCCCCATCGCATTTCGTCGAACAGGTTGATGCCTTCAAGAGCCAGCTCCCAGCGGCGTTCGTTGCGAATACGCTCGCGAAGGTTAGCCTGCCCACTCACATACGTTGGCTTCGAAGCATCGGTATCCTGAAGTGCAGGCGCACCAACCCTTGTTCTGACACTGTTGACCAGCGTGATCGCTTCGTCGGAATAACGTTGTTCGGTGATGGCTTCGGCCAGCATTAAAACGACGTCGGCATAACGGATAAGCGGTTGATCAATGGGGCCGTAATCACGTGCCGGAGTTTCCGATGCACCTTCGTACACCCATTTCCGCCACAAGTAATAGAACATGCTGTTGGTATCAGTACGAACATCGAACGGGGCACTGGTATCAAAGCCACGATACGGCCAACGCAGTGTGTAAGTATATGGATTGGATCCATTCGCGCCCACGTAAGTTGAGTAGGGTGTAATCACCTGAACCATCAAACGGGGATCGCGATCTTCATAAGCCTTTCTTAATCGTTCTTCGTTGCCAGTTGGCAAATATTTGTCCATATCAGCGCCTTTGCTTTTGAACGAGGCGATTTCGGCAGCAGTCAGCCCATCGCGAAGGAAGAAAACGGTACGTTGGGCCGGAGTCATCGAATTGTATCCGGGCAGGTAATCGTCCCAATTAAACGGAGAGCCATCTTTCTTTTCGAACGATTCAACAAAATCAGGATGAGGCAGATAACTGTTCCAGCACGAACCAAACGACACGCGCGACCCACAATAAAATTGGGTAACCGAACCTAAACCGGCCATCCCGATATTTTGCACCGAAAAGATCATTTCAGGATGCTGTTCATTGGCTACTTTAAAAAGCATTTTATAGTCACCTTGATACAGCGACGGACCAAGTTCGCCAACCTTGCGCAAATCGGCTTCCGCTTTGGCGTAATCTTTCATGTACAAATAAGCTTTCCCACGCAAAGCATAAGCTGCAGCCTTTGTCGCACGGCCGACATTCGAATTGCCTTTGGCATAGATATTGGGCAAGTTGGCTTCATTAATACAGTCAGTCAGATCTTTAACAATCACATCCCAAACTTTGGCTTCGGTTTCACGGCCTTTGTTGGCCTCGCTCAAAGTAACCGGTTCAAGATAAACCGGAACGCCTTTAAATACCTGATTCAGGTTAAAATAAAATAATGCCCTCAGAAATTTAACTTCTGCCACAAGTCGTCCTTTCTTCTCTGGTGTTAGAGGTGCCTTTTCCTGAAGATTTTTGATAGCGTCGTTTGCCCGATGGATTCCTTCATAGTTTTGTTTCCAATAATTGACGAACAAACCATCGCTTGAGGTTATATTTCCGTTGGTTAAAGCTGTTGCTCCCCTGTTCATCCCAACAAATCCATCCTGATCAAAATACCAACGGTTCAGCCCAACATAGTCTTGCCGTAACGTATTGTAAACGCCCAAAACACCCAAGTCGGATAGACTTTCTGATTTCCACATTTCTTCCGAACCAATTGAATCGTATGGTGTGGTGTCAAGAAGATCGCTCTGACAGCCTGTAAAAAAGCCGACGGTGAAGAGTATTAAAATGATTTTTATGGTTTTCATATTTTTCAATTTTTTAGAAAGTAATGTTGGTTCCGAATGCAATTTGTCTTAAAACAGGATAATTGGTATTTCCGCCCATTTCCGGATCAAGACCAGGGAAGGAAGTGATGGTCAACAGGTTTTCGGCCGAGAAATACAGGCGGACCTGCTCGGTAAAGATTTTAGCCGAAAGGTTTTTAGGCAAAGTATATCCGAATGTCAGATTTTTTAGGCGGACAAATGATCCGTCGTACAACCAGCGGGTACTGGCCTGTGTGTTCTGGCTATCGCTTTCGTTGAGCTTTAAGCGCGGATAAGTGGCGTTGATGTTATTGGCTACATCGTTCGGATCGGCTTCATTATAGTAATAGTGGTCTTTTTCTATCATTTTCCCAATCTGGAACCCAATGCGGGTGGTTGAACTGTTGTAGCCTCTTTCGAGCCAATATAGCTTCACTCCAGCCTGACCCGACCAAATCAGGTTCAGGTCGAAGTTTTTCCAGCTGAAATTCATTTGCGAACCAAAAGTAAACTTAGGCATCGCCGAATTTCCTGTAAACTTGCGGTCGTAGCTGTTTCCGTATATTTTATCGCCATTTATATCGGCATAAATGTAATCGCCGTACCAGATCTTATTTTTGGCAGTAGTCAGGTTGGGCATAAATTTGTATCCTGCAGTAATCATGGCATTCAACCAGTTCATATCTTCCGGAGTTCGGATCATACCGTCTCTTGGACCGCCAGCAGAGTTTACTGTTCCATCTGCATTAAAATAAGAACCATCGCCTGAATAAACGTCCATCAAGTAGTGCTCGTTGATGATGTGATCTTCGAGAATTCGGTTTTGACCGCCAGTCGAAACGTCGCCCAGATTGGAGTAATAAACTGGATTTCCAGCAGCATCGGTTCTCCATTCTTCCACTAGTTTGCCTTTGTATCCGGTTACCTCATTTTGGTTGTAACCCAAATTTCCGGAGATAGAATAGTTTACCTGTCCAATTTTATCTTTCCAGTTTAAAGTCAGCTCAAAACCTTTGTTGGTAACTTCGGCAGTATTGAGCGTTGGAGCACTAACCAGCCCCATGGGAAGATACACTGGAGGTGTAGTTAAAATACCGTCGGTAACCTTGTTGTAAACATCGAGCTCGCCCGACAGTTTACCATCCAAAACGGTTGCATCTAACCCAACATTTGCTACAGTTGTTGATTCCCATTGCAGCAAAACGTTGGGGATTTTTCCTGAACGAAGACCAGTCAGTTGACCCCCGTTGAGCGAATAACCGACCGGGCCGTACAATGCCTGGTAATCGTAATCGCCCGACGCATTATTCCCTAGTTTACCCCACGATGCACGAAGCTTGAGGTTTTGGAAAATGTTGGTGCTTTTCAGGAAATTTTCTTCAGAAACCCTCCACCCAGCTGAAAAAGAGGGGAACAAGCCATGACGGCTGTCGGCATGAAACCGTGAGCTGCCATCGTAGCGCATGTTGGCTTCAAACAGGTACTTTTGATCGAACGCGTAATTTACGCGACCAAACCAAGAGCGCAAAGCCCAGTCGGTAGCCGAACCTCCGATTGAAAGCATTTCGGTGGCAGCGCCAAACGTATACGCCGATTCGTCGAAAAGACCCTTTTTGGTGGCATTGTGATCGTATCCGTAGAAATAAGTTTCGTTGTAACCCGCCAACGCATTGATGTCGTGCTTTTCAGCAATCGTAGTTTCGTATTTCAGCAGGTTTTCGAGCGTATAATTATATGTGCTGTAAGTCTTGAAATAAGTCGTCATCAGTGAAGGCGAAGTTGGCGGACTAATAATTGTTCCGTTGCTAAATTTTATGCGTTCGCCAACTGCAGGGTTGGTGTGACTATTGTATTCGTCGAAACGCTTGGCATAGTTGAAATTAAAATTCCACGAAAGGCCTTTGGTGAACTGCACCTTAGTGTAAAGAGTCGAATTAATGCGGAATACTTTGTTGTCGCCGTTAATACCTTTCAGAAATGCATAAACATTGTTGGCCGTAGCGCTCTCTTCCGGAGCTTCAGGATAACCGTATTTTCCATTGTAATAGCCGTAAATTCCGGGAGTCGACTGATAAATATAGGTCAGAACGTTGTCGTAGTTACCCAGTTCGGTATCGTTCATTGTGGCGTAAGTCCGGGTGCCAACTTTCATCCATTTATTGGCATCAATCTCTACATTGGTTCGCAGCGAATAGCGTTTCATCCCTGTGTAATCAACCAGCCCGGGATTATCCAAAAATCCGGTCGACAGCAAAAAGCGGGCATTGGTAGTTGCCCCATTGACTGATACTGTATGATCCTGAACCAGGTTATTCCGGTACATTTCATTATTCCAGTTGGTATTGGGGAAAGCCACATAATTTGGAACTCCATTGGCATTTAACGCATTCGGATTTTTATTAGCTTCTTCCCAATTGGCAATGGTTGTGGCCGAAAAAACCTCGGCAGTACCAATGTTGCGGGCGCTTTCATTCATCAGACGCATGTAAGTCGGGTAATCCGATATAAAATCGAGCATGTTGGCAGGCTGGGCAACCGAAAAGATTCCGTTGTAAACCACGTTAAGCTTTTTTCCGTCGCCTTTTTTGGTGGTTACCAAAATAACACCGTTGGCCGCACGTGAACCGTAAATAGAAGCCGAAGCAGCATCTTTCAGGATTGAGATTGACTCAATATCTTGGGGATTTACTGCATCCAGCGATCCTTCCATTCCGTCGATAATAATTAAAGGATTACTGTTATTGAGCGTACCTATACCGCGAACGCGAATGGTTGCACCGTCCGATCCAGGCTTCCCGCTGCTTTGCTTCACATACACTCCGGAGCTTAACCCGGCTAATGCGGAGGAAACATTCACGATAGGACGGGCTGCTGCTATCTCATCAAATTTGACCGACGAAACCGAACCGGTCATATTTACTTTCTTCTGGGTTCCATACCCAACCGCAACGACCTCCTCAAGGCCAATCGATTCTTCCACCATTTTAACATCAATCACATTTTTCCCATCTACCTTGATCTCTACGGTTTTCATCCCAACAAATGAGAAAGAAAGAACTGATGCTGAAGTTACGTTAGCTATCGAATAATTACCCTCTTCATCTGTAATCGTTCCTATCGTAGTTCCTTTTACAGATACAGTAACTCCGGGCATCGACAACCCATTACTATCTGTTACTTTCCCGGAAATTTTTTGGATTTGCTGACTGGATGATAGACTGCCTCCCCGGACATTTGATTGATCGCATGCAGGATTAATCAGAATCAGTTTACTCTCAGTAATTGAGTACCGAATCCCTGCATCTTTAAACAATTGATCGAGAATAGCTTCGACTGATTTATTCTGAACCTGGATATTAACCAGCCGGTTCAAATCAATTTTCTCATTTTCATAGATAAACCGGAAATCGGTCTGTGACTCAATTTGCTGAAGAACATTCTTGATCGATGTTCCCTGCATGTTTAACGAGAGCCGAGTAGATTGAGAATAAACCGTAGCCGATACATGAATGGCAAAGACAATGAGCATAATAGCTGTTAGCTTCATAACCAACAAAAACTTTAAGAGAAATGGCCAATGCCCCTTCCCTGATTCATAATTTTTTTCCATAAATTTGTAATGCAATTAGTTAATTAACCCGATCGAATGTTGGAAGCACTCGATCAATCATCTAAAAAACAAGGGCGGGGAATGCGGCAAACATTTCCCGTTTTTTCTTTTTATTACTTCATAGGCAAATTCCGTTTTGAGATGACAATCTGTTTCCCGTCCAACTGATAATCAATAGCGCTCAAATTACGAAGAGCATTTAACACGTCAACGATTGTTACTTCTTTCAATACACCCGTATAGTGAATATTATCAGCCAATTCCGGCTGTTCGAAGGTAATTTGAACATCATACCATCGTTCAAGCCGAACGCAAACATCCTTTAGCGACATGTTTTCCATATACAATTTATTCACTAACCAACTGTAGCTATGAGATGGTTCACCTTCCATATATTTTAATGATTTTGACTCGCGATCAAATTCGGCTATCTGACCAGGGTACAGGGTGAGTTGCTTCTCTTCCGAAGTTATTAATTCAACTTTACCCTCAACCAACGTTGTTTGGGTAACCTGATCGTCAGGATAAGCGCTTAGATTAAACGTTGTTCCCAGTACTTTCACCTTCAATCCACCGGGGGTATAAACCACAAATGGTTTTTTACCTTTGGCAACTTCGAAAAAGCCTTCACCTTTAAACCTTACTTCTCGAGCTTTAGTGATTTTATCGGTGTGATATTCAATTGCAGAACCGGCATTAAGCCTGACAACAGATCCATCAGGCAAAACAATTTCAGACCTGCTTCCATAAGTTGTCTTCATCTCGACCGAAGCTAATTGAAACGAAAACATATCGGTAAAAACTGTCAATGAAAAAAACAATAAAAAACTGGCAGCCATTCCGGATACAGCATAGGCCAAGTTCCTGATACGACGCGAGCGAACAGTTTGACGACGAATTTTACCATCTACCTCAGTCCAAGCTTTTTCTGCATTAAACCTCTTCGCTTTTCCGATCCGGGAAGCGCCATCCCATATCTTCCGGTATTTCCCGAACAGTCGGATAGCTCCCGACTCTGTTTTTAGCCACTCCGCCAAAACAGAATCGTCCGGAACCTGTCCTTTTTCTTCCAATAAATGATTGGCAATTCGTGATCCAATATCTCTTTCGTCTTTCATTATTCAAATTTTGCAGCATGACACAGCAAAACCGAAAAAGTCCTATCGGCAAATTCATTTTTTCTTTTTTTGAAAAAATAAATCACAATAGGAAATACACTACTGGATTTCAATCAATAGCTGTACGATCGTCAAGGCAGGACTTTAAATATTGTAAGGATTTCCAGACCTGATTCTTAATTGTTTTGATCGAAGTTCCCAGTTTTTCTGCAATCTCGCCCTGCTTTAATCCCTGAAACCGGTTCAGCAAAAAAACCTCGCGACTACGATTTGGTAGCTGTTCGATGCATTTCTGCAACGTTTGAATAAAATCTTCCTGCTCCAGAAAATCGGAATCAACCTGAAATTCCTCTTTTGATAGCTTATCCAATAATTTGCGCCGGTTATTTTCGCCACGAATAAAATTCAATACTCCGTTAAATTTTAAGCGGCAATAGTGCCGAAATATATAAGTTCTTTGACAATATCTTGATTTTTTAGTTTGTTTGGGTTTACAGCGAACACACCAATAAATCGTTCGATGAGTAACATGTTGTGGTACAATGTC
>JAJUGZ010000173.1 GCA_029265715.1 Bacteroidota bacterium | reverse complement strand
TCAAATAGGCCTAGCATATTGATATTCTTCATTGTTGCTCTTTTTTGTACTGTAAAATAGGCAATCTAACCATATATCCCATGCTTAAAATATTAACAATTAAACAAATATATTAACATTGGGTTTTTAGAGATGCCCTTTTAATAGTCTCGGATTTTTAGGGCTCGACTGGTCGACCGATAAATCGACCTTATATGCCGAGGGTGGATACAAATACTGGCGCCTGGTACGGAACGATCTCGATCTGCCGACAACTTTTGATAACGCCCATTGGGGAATTCGGGAGATGTTTTATCAATATCATTCCGGTAGTGGAAAATTGACCTTGGGAATACAATCGGCCCGGTTCGACGATGATTACTTATTAAACGAACGCATGGTTGGATTAAGCTACAAATTAAACAAAGGAGCCTGGGCGCTGAACTTCGCGGGCGGATCAGTCACCAAAGACTTTGCCCGTAATGGTAATTTTTGTTCAGTTGGTTATTTATACGATATTATCCCCGATCGTGAACGTTCGCTAATTGGTGAAGTGCCGGGCGAAACTAATTTGGTTGGTGCTACCTTGCGTTTTTCGCCGTCCAAATGGGAAACTACAAAACAACAATCGGCACACCCGGACGATGAGTTTTCATCAGATGAGTTTTCGCAGAGCCTTACCGGAGCAAGCAGCGACGAACCGAAAGCCCTTTCCCTTTCTTCAGTTGGACTGGCTTCATACAATGAGTTTGGCGATTGGATCGACAATCCTATTTGGCTGGGTGGAATGTTTGCCGAGTTTAATCTGTTCTCCGGAATCGATTTCAGGCCTGAGGTACTTTATCAATCAGCAAAGGGAAGCCATGCTTTAATCTATAGTTTGATTCTGGAGAGAAATTGGGAATTATCCAAAAGCCGCACTAACATTAGCTTTAGGTATATTGGCCTGAGCGCTATCGACGAAGGGGCCAAAGCCCTCAATTCGTTCAGTAATATCTTTGCTGGCGATGTGCTTCGTTTGGATGCTATGGATCTGCCTATGTTTCAGGCTGGAATTAAATATACGCTTCCGACCATCAAAACCCATTTAAAATTGCAGTATTCGGCTCAAACGTCCGGATCGCCGATGAAAGAGTTTGATCTTTCGGCAGGGAAGAAATTTGGGAAACGAATGCAGGTTAACGCCGTAGGCGGGTTGGTCAATGCCGCGTCATTGGGTGGTGATACCAGGAAGCTGGGGCGTGTCGAATTTCGCGTCTATTTCTGACCCAATAAAGACAGAGAACATAATTCTGAGATTTAAAATCAATTCATGATGGAGTTTAAGTATCAACGGCGTAAGTTTTTATTCAATGCCTTGAAAGGTGGGGCTCTATTGCTAACTTCCCCGCTGCTGAAATCCTGCCAGGAGAGCCTTTATGCCGGATTTAAAGTAGTCGATGCAAATTGCACCGGATGCGGAATCTGTTTGAGTGTGTGTAATTATAATGCGATCTTGCTGCCCGAAACCTCGAAATATGCCATTGTTCAGAATCAATGTACTGAGTGTGGTATTTGTAAGTCTTCGTGCAAGGCCGGTGCAATCACAGTATCATGCAATGATTATTTTATCAACGAATCGAGGTGTACAGCATGTGGAGCTTGCTTATCAACGTGTAAATCTGATGCCATCATCATCGGGTCAAGTTCATTAACCTACTCCATCAAAAGCTCGTGTGTTGGTTGTGGAAAATGCGTTGAGGCGTGTTCAACCCAAGGGAAGGCGATTAGTTATAAAGTGCAGTACTATTCGGTTGGCTCTAATTGCCACGGGTGCGTCGAAATTTGCTCAGGCGCTTGTTCTTACGGGGCTATTTCGAAAGTAAGCGGGAAATCGCACATCGACACCAGTAAATGTGTCAGGTGCGGCAAATGCTACTCAGCCTGCCGTCATAATGCCATTACCAAAGCCAGTGTTACCCTCGACCAGACGAAGTGTACTAAATGTGGTAAATGTTATGACGCCTGCACGTACAGCAGTATCAGTAAATCGGGTACTGCAACGACTGTCGATCCGCACATTGATTTAACGGCATGCACCAGGTGTGGTTCGTGTGTAGCGGTTTGCCCGCAGAGTGCGATTTATTTGGTTAGCCCGGGAAACGATGCTGATCCGGCAATCAATCAGGATAAATGTACAAGCTGCGGAGTTTGTTTCACGGTTTGCCCCAGCGAAGCCATCGAACGGGAATTGTTCACCGCAACCATCGATGGGACCCATTGCTACAAATGTGGTAAGTGCGAAAAAATATGCCCGTCGGATGCCATTATTAATGATTGATTTAACCGGAGATGTTTAGAATAATAAATATTCCCCGGGCTTTTCTGACAGGTTTTTTCCTGATCCTGGCAGTACCAACCTGGGCGCAGCCCCGGATTGAAATTCTTTCAGGGAAAAAAAACGCTTATAATCCAGGTGATAAGCTCATGCTTTTAATTACCGTTGAAGTGGATGCCAAAACCTGTGTTGATGGCATGGCCAAGACAAAGATTTATTCTTCCGGATTGAAGATAAACGGTAAAACAGAGTGGCACGAGTTAGAGAAGGGCCTGTGGCAAACCAAGGTTGACTGTGAAATCATCAGGAATAAGAAATCGGTCAGTCAGCTGACCCTCGTTCGGAAAACCGACAAGGATAATATTTTTAAGCAGTTGAAATTTCCGCAATTAAGGTGAAATGATAGTCCGGCATCAGTATAAGAAACAAAATAGGCGTTTGCTCCCGCATTTCAATCGCGGCTTAATCGCCCGATTCGTCGTGTTTTTTGCCTTGTCAATAACCATTATCGATGCAGTTTACCTAAATGTGATGGGCATTCATCAACAAAACAAGGAATTGTGTATTTTGTACAGCTCGATGCCCCGATGGATGTTCTTGGCGTATGAATACATTTTTGAATTTGGCGTTGTCGTTTTGCTTGGAGTTTTTGCGGGCGTGATGATTGAGCAGAATGTACTAAAGGTTCGTCGCTTTTTTCCCCACACTCAAATTCTGGCATTTATTTATGCATCGGTACTTCCGGTTTGTTCGTGCGGGGTAGTTCCGGTCATCGAAGCGATGAAAAAGCGTGTGCCGCTTCGGGTCATCATCAGTTTTGTAATTGCAGCGCCATTACTAAACCCGTATATCATATTTCTTTCTTTCTCGGTGCTGGGCCTGTATTATGGATTAATCCGGATTATTGCGTCGTTCCTGCTGACTGTTGCCACAGGGTGGCTCGTCGAAATTTTTGCCCGTCGTTTCAGCCCAGATCAGGCTGGCAAATGGAGTTCATGTTCAAGTAGCTGTTCCTTGGTCGAACCCGATCCGTTCATTAAGACCATTCATCTGACACGAAAGTTGTTGCCCTATATTTTGGTTGGCGGGGCAATCAGTTGGGGGCTTGAATTCCTCAACCCGAAACAATTTCTCGAAACGCTTAGCTTCAGCAATCAAGCTTTGTCGATGGTCGTCATGGTGATTGTTGGAGTCCCGTTGTATGTATGCAACGGAGCAGATGTTTTATTGTTAAAACCACTGCTGGCCTATACCGATCTGTCAATCGGTTCAGCCATGGTTTTTTCGCTTACCTCTTCGGCGGTTTGTATCTCATCCATTGTTATGCTTGAGCGGTTTCTGGGCCGCAACTTGACAGTTGTTCTTCTTGTCGCGGTTGTTGTGATAACTATTTTGATGGGTCTGGGAATCGATTTGCTGATTTCAGTTTTTTCAGGTTAGGCAGGCCAATGCATTTAATTTAACGCGAGATTGATGTAACAAGCAGGCACATATACTATCCGAATCAATATGTTTTGTTGGGGTGCAAAATATATTGATCGTCGAATGGGAAACTCTACTCACCCCTCATCAGCCAGTACCAGACACCTCTTCGCACTCGAACTGCAGTGAAGGCTAAAGCACCCGGAGGTAAGTCAACACTGATCAATAAAAATACTACATCCTTTTTTCTTAATTATTTAGCACTACTGAACGAGTAAAAAATTAAAAAATAGGGGTTACTCCCCGAAGGTTTGGCCCCATGTTGTAGATTTGTTTTGCACACAAAAATCACAACATGGGTAAAAATACGGAAATAAAATTTGTCGGACAGCCGATTTTCAAACAAGTAATAAATTTGATTGACGGAAT
>JAJUGZ010000107.1 GCA_029265715.1 Bacteroidota bacterium | reverse complement strand
CGTAGAGAGGGGGAAAGCGAGCATCGCGGGCTGGGGGCGGGTAATGGGTTGTTTTTTCTGGTTCATAATTGGTTATTTCTTATTCGGTTCTTTTACTTTTCATGACTCTCCCCCGTCCGGCACTGCCGGACTCCCCCCCTCTCTACGCGTAGAGAGGGGAAAGCGAGCACCGCGGGCTTGGGGCGGGCAATGGGTTGTTTTTTCCTGGTTCATAATTGTTTATTTCTTGTTCGGTTCTTTTACTTTTCATGACTCTCCCCCGTCCGGCACTGCCGGACTCCCCCCCTCTCTACGTGTAGAGAGGGGAAAGCAAGCACCGCGGGCTTGGGGCGGGTAATGGTTTAAGTGAATTTTAAACAGTTTCATATTCTATTGTTTTTATTCTTTCGTAATGTTTGGCCGCGGGGTCACGGTAATGGTGCCTGTTTGGGTGGCCGTGGTGTTGCCGTGGCAATCTTCTACCCAATAGGTAATGGTATGCACAATGGTTGTATAAGTCACCCCGTCGCCCGGTAACTCAATGGGCGAACTGTAGGCCGAAGGCTGTCCGGTTCCGGAAACCGACGGGTGCGAGAGCATTCCGCCCGGTTGGTTGGCCGGGTCGGGCGTTTGGGCAAAATCAATGCGCCAGTGTATCGTCATGTCTGCGGCATCGCAGCAGTTGTCGTGTAAATTACTGATATCGAGCCCCGTGTTGCCGGCCTCGAAGGTGGCGTAGTCGGGGCTGGGGTTTTTAATCAGGTTGTCGGCAACCGAATTAGAGTAAACGGCTAAGAAAAGCATATCCACGCAATCGGTATAATTAGCGGCATCGAACGTGGGGGCCTCCTTGTCTTCTACAATAATCTGCTGGGTACACTCGTCGCAGCCCGAGACGTTGCAGGCCTGCCAGGTAATAACCGAGGTACCAAGTTTAAAATCGTGGGCGCCTATGTCGGGAGGGCCGGGGTTCAGGGCGCTTCCCACAAAGGTACCGGTAGCCTGTTGCGTTCCGCCGGGGTCGGTAATGGCCCAGGTCCAGGTAATGGGCTGCACGCCCGAGTTCAGGGTTGGCACGCCGGGGTTCAGGTTGGCCGTACAAAGGCCGGGGCCGGTATCGGTGGTAATATCGGCCGGGCAGGTAATATCGGGTTTGGCCAGTACGGTCACGGTAAAATCACATGTTTCGGTGTTCCCGTTCGAGTCGGTTACCATGTAGGTAATGGTGGTCACGCCCACGTAGAACTTGTTCGGGCTGGGATAAACGCCGGTCCCGGAAAGATCGCCTGCCGCATATTGAGCCTCGTAACCCGCTGGTGGCGTCAGTTCCCAACTCAGCTCCGGATTGGGGCAGTTGTCGGCATAGGTTGGCGGCGGAACGGTTACATTTAAGGCATACGTTTGCTCGAAGTCGGCCTGAACGGTAATATCACCCGGACAATCCAGCGTTGGCAGCAGGTCGTTCACGGTAACTGTCATCGGGCAGGTTTTGACATTGCCGGAGGCGTCGGTCACCGTCCAGGCAAAGGTGTGAGGCCCTACCGGCAAGGTAAGGGTTACCGGAGAAAGTGTATTGCCCGTTCCCGTGAAGTACGCTACCACAGGATCTGTGTCAAGCTGATAGCTTACACTGAAAACCTCGTTACACGGGTTGGTGATGACCGGGGCAGGTATCGTCACATCGGCATCACACCGGTTCTGTGCGGCATCCTGGCTTATCGAACTGTTAACCGGACAGGCGGCACTGAACTGCGGGGCATTCAGGTTTTTGATCCAGACCGTGTGCGAACAGGTCGAGCTCAGCCCGTTTACATCGGTTACCGTGTAGGTTACGGTGGTCACCCCCACGTTGTAGGTTTCTCCGTCGGCATAGTTCATCCCGGTGGCCGGGCTGCTGGCGGTTGTCGCTCCGGATAAGGTGTAGGTCAGGCTTTGGATATTACAGTTGTCGGTAACCGTGGGGCGCCCAATGGTGGTCGGGACCAGCGTACAGCCTCCGTTGGTAATCTGGTCTTCGGCATTGGCCGGGCAAACCGTGAAAACCGGATTCTGGGTATCGGTAACCGTAACGGTTTGCGTGCAAATAATGCTTGTGTTATTCGATTGATCGGTGGCGGTCCAGGTAATGGTATAGCTGCCTGTCCGATATCTTCCGGAGGCATTGGCATCGCTGGTTTTATAGGGCGAATCGTTGCTGATGGAAACAATCTCGCCGCAAGGGTCAACAGCCGTTGGGGTCGGAACCGTGATATCGGCTGCACAGTCTGCTACATCGGCTACAGCGGTAATTGGGGCGGCATTATCGCAGGTAACGGTGGCCGGAGGCATTTTATCATGGATGGTAACATCCTGGGTACAGGTTGCCGAATTACCGCAAGCGTCGGTAGCCGTATAAATAATGGTGGTGACGCCGGTTTTAAATGTCCCTTCAACCGGAAGCAGGCCGCCAACATTATCAACGGTAGCCCCGGTCTTTTTCCAGGTAATTACAGGGGTTCCACAATTGTCGGTCGCAACCGGGGAATCTAATACGTAATTGGTTATTTCGCACTGATTGTTGTTGGCAATGTTGCTAACCGGAGCTGGACAAGAGGTAAATACCGGATTTTGTGTATCATCGACGGTTACCGTTGTGCTACAAACAGAACCACAGCCGTTTAAATCGTCGAAGGTAAGCGACAGCGTAAACGATGAATTGCAGGAATTACCGGCAACTACCGTTACAGTCTGGGCATTGGCACCCCCCGAAATAGCCCCGTTCCCGGTAATCGTCCACACATAATTGCTCATGCCTGCCGGCGCTGAATAGGTAAGGCTGGCATCTGGACAAACCGGACCAGCCGGGCCGGTGATGGAACAAGTAAGATTTGGGTTCACCGTAACCGTCACGGTAAAGTTTGTCCCGGCGCAGGTTCCTGAAGATGGGGTAACGGTGTAAACCACGGTAATCGGGTTGATGGTGGTGTTGGTCAGCGTTCCGCTGATGCTGGCTGCGTTTGTTCCGGCTGCTGTGCCTGTAATCCCGGCAACTACCGGCGCAGCCCAGGTGTAAGTCGTTCCGGCAGGCACTACTCCGTTTGTTCCGTTGACAGGCGTTACATTGAAAGTCCCGCCGCTACAAATGGTAGCTGTCATATTGGTGACTGCCGGGGTTTCGTTTACCGTCACATTAAACGAACAAGTGGTTGTGTTACATCCATCCGAGGCTGTCCATGTAACAGTAGTTACCCCTGGATTAAATGTCATTCCGTTCAGAGTTGTCAGGTTGGTTTGGCTGGTTGCCCCGCTCAGGGTAGCATATATTGCTGTTACCGAGCAGTTATCAGATACGGTGGCATCCCAGCCCACGCCCGAATGGACGTAAGTATTTCCACTGTTGGTGCAAACAGGCGCCGGATTACCTATACACTGCAAAATGGGGGGCGTAAAATCAATTATCCGGATTGTGGCAGGCGACTCGGCGCAGGCCGCTGGTGCGGTTGCCCCCGCAGCGGTACTTCCACAGGCTGATGTTAAGACATACCGTGTTTTTATGCGATAACCGGCACAGTTGTCTGCAGTGGGGGGATTATTACCACCCCAGGTTGTCCCATTATCAAAACTATACTGCGTTGTGAACCCCGAAGCAGAATAATCGGTTGGAGGTGTTACAGTAAACAATCCGCAGCCGGCAGAAACGGTTGGGGCCGGAGGGGCCGGCGGAAAAATAACGGTTCCTACTTCATTGCTTTCACAGATAATGCCACCATCAGCGCCGGCAGGCATCGAACCGCAGGTGGTGCTTAATACATAGCGGGACTTCAAGGTATGGCATCCGGGAGTCGTAGGGATTACCGGTAAACTGGTAAATGTTCCGCCATCGATACTCCACTCGGTGACAAATCCTGAAACAGAAGCGACCGTCGGGAGTGTAAAAACCGAAGCACAGGTATTCGACGGGGCCGCTAAAACTGGCGGGGTTGGAAAAACAAAGGTCCCGATTGTACTTTCATTACACGGGCTGATAGTACCAGCAGGGATCGTATAAAACGTATTGTAAGTATAATCGGAGCTTGTCTTATACCTGCCTTTAATGGTCCAACAACCAGGCGTATTGGTTAGTAACGTATTGGCAGTGGCCAGATCGACATAAGCGCTGGTAACCCCGGAAGGAGAAATCACCGAATACTCGTCTGTAAACCCGCTTACAGGGTTCAACGGCGAGATAACTGGTTTGGCCCCACATCCGCTTGTAACCGTCGGGACAGGAGCCGCCGGAAAAACAACAAATGGCTTGGTGTCGATACAAGCTCCTTTTGTATAGGTGGCCGTATAAAAACCGGCAGCCGACGGGGACGAAGACGGGGTAAAAAGCCCGGTTATCGGGTCGATCGTCCCCGCAGCCGGCGAACTAAGAGACCAGGTCCCTGTCGTACTGACAGCCCCATCAACCAGAAAATTCACACTGCTCCCGCCTACGCACGCATTAAAAGTTGTGACAACCGACTGAATATAAAGGATCGTTATAGAAGTATTCACGGTCCCGCATTTCCCTGTAACATAAATCCGAAATTCGGGTTCAGGGGGGTAATCGCCGGTAAAAATTGTAAAACTATAATCAATCGTTCCGCTATTGTCCGACTCCTGATGGCTCCCCGGCACATTTTCCCATACCGAACCATTCCAGTACTGAAGATCGGCCTTGTTTTTGTTTTCCGGGTTATTACCAGCCCCGGCCCCGGTGATTTTAGCTGTAATTGTAACATTTCCGCCAGAACAAACAACCGATTGTTGAATATCAGTATTAATAAACGGGCCCTTGCTTACCTGAAATGTTGAAGTATTTGAATAAGTCGTACCACAAGAATTTGTAAATCTGGCCCGGAAATAGAAAGTTGAATTGTTTAGATTCGGAACAGAAAGTTCTAATTGATTTTCGGTTGCCCCATTAATCGTAAAACCCGACAATAACCCGGAGGTTATGGTTCCATTAGGCACATCAATCCAGTTATTCGTCCCATTGTTGCTTACCTGCCATTGAACGGTGGCCGCCGGCAAAGCCGCGCTGGATGAATATAGCGCGGTATTTGATCGCGAACAAACGTACATATTGGATTCAGGCTGTTTTGTGACAGTAGGAGGCGTCTGAACGGTTACCTCAATACGAGATGGAGACCCGGTACACCCTCCGCCCGTAGCAGTAGGGATAACTAGATATTCAACTGTTCCGCCATTCCCCGAGCTGGTCAGTACCTGATTAATTGTATTCCCAGATCCAGAGCTGGCCCCGTTAACTGTTCCGGTAATGGTACCGACAGTCCATGAAAAGGTACTGGGTTCTGTTGCTGTAAGATTAATATTTGTGCTGTTACCGCTACAAATGTTTTTTGTGTTGCCGGTGGTTACAACCGGTGTTGGGTTAACGACTACATTTACCGGCTTAATAGCGTAACATCCGTCATTCGTGGTCCCTTTAATATAATAGGTACCACTGGCGCCAACCGTAGTAAAGTTGGAAAGGGGATTGGTTGCAGCTGCATTGGTCCAATATGAATATGTAAGCCCGGTGGTCGACCCGGCTGTTACCGAGGCAGCGCTCAGGTCTACCGTTGCCGGCGAACACACCGGGACAGGATCGGTAATCACCAGGCTCGGCTGGCGATAAATGGTGACAGTTACTGGTTTTATGTCAGAACAGCCCGAAGCAGAAGTTCCCCTGATATAATAAGTACCTGGATCGGAAACAGCATCAGGGTTGGGCAGGGGCAATGTACCAGATGCATCAAAAAAATAGTCAAACGTCAATCCTGAAGTCGACCCGTTTGTGACCGAAGGTGCCGTCAGATCAATGGTCCCCGGTTCGCAAACCGCCGGAGGATTGATAATTGTTAAGATTGGTTTCGGATTTACCGTAACATTCAGCACCGTGGGAGCTACAGGCGTACAGCCATAGGTATCGGTATAACTTACTTGTACTGCCTGTGCTCCGGCAACATTCCATGTAACAATTATTTGATTTGTCCCTGTTCCTCCGGTAATTGTCCCTCCTGCAGAGATCTGCCAAGTGTAAGCTGTCATTCCGGCTTCAGTGGTATAAACATTCCCGGTTATTGCCTGACAAACAGAAATAGGCCCGATAATAACAGGCTCAGGCCGTGGCTGTACCGTAACAATAACCGAAACAGGGTTGCCCACACAACCATTGGACGTTGGGACAATGGTATAGACGGCAGTGCCGGCAGAACTCCCGGTTGCTGTTAACGTCTGAGCAATTGACGAACCGCTTCCGCTTGTAGCTCCGCTAACGCCCGATTGGACTACTGTCCAGCTAAAGGTTGTCCCAGCAACCGTACCGGAAAGAGAAATACTGGTTGCAGCCCCGGAACAAATAGTTTGAGAAGTAGGAGTAGCCGTAACCGTCGGCACCGGATTGACGATAATGGTATAGGTTGCCGTGGCCGTCTGGGGCGAACAGGCATTATTGCTGGTAACCGTCAGGGTCAGGGTTACCGTGTTGCCGGCATCGCCTGCTGCCGGGGTATAAGTTGGTGTTAACGTGCCAGCCCCTGAAAGCGTGCCGGAGCCGTTGTGGCTCCACAAAACAGTCCCGTTAGTGGCCGAAGCCCCGCTTACCGTGGCTGTACCCCCCACGCAGATAGTCTGGCTGCCACCCGCGCTGGCTGTTGGCAACGGATCGACCGTAATGGTATAGGTTGCCGTGGCCGTCTGGGGCGAACAGGCATTATTGCTGGTAACCGTCAAGGTCAGGGTTACCGTGTTGCCGGCATCGCCTGCTGCCGGGGTATAAGTTGGTGTTAACGTACCAGCCCCTGAAAGCGTGCCGGAGCCGTTGTGGCTCCACAAAACAGTCCCATTAGTGGCCGAAGCCCCGCTTACCGTGGCTGTACCCCCCACGCAGATAGTCTGGCTGCCCCCCGCGCTGGCTGTTGGCAACGGATCGACCGTAATGGTATAGGTTGCCGTGGCCGTTTGGGGCGAACAGGCATTATTGCTGGTAACCGTCAGGGTCAAGGTTACTGTGTTGCCGGCATCGCCTGCTGCCGGGGTATAAGTTGGCGTTAACGTGCCTGACCCTGAAAGCGTGCCGGAGCCGTTGTGGCTCCACAAAACAGTCCCGTTAGTGGCCGAAGCTCCGCTTACCGTAGCTGTACCGCCCACACAGATAGTCTGGCTGCCCCCGGCGCTGGCTGTTGGTAACGGATCGACCGTAATGGTAAACTCCGCGCCGGCGCTTTCGCAACCGGCCTCGTTCCGCACATACAGCGTGGCATTATAGGTCCCGGCGGCCATGCCAAACGGTATATTTAGCGTAATCGGGCTGGCAGGCAAAGCTGTCCACGCGACATCTGAAAAACCAACGTTGTCGTAATTAATGCTATACTGGGTGGGCGATTCGGTGGTTGCCGAATACGAGATATCGGCCGTAGTAATACCTTCGCAGACGGTTGGCCCGGCGCCCAACGTAATCGTTGGGGCAGAACAATCGGCCAGGGCAAACGAAACATTGCTGCCCAGGGAGGTCACCCCGGCGAAACTCAACGAAGTGGCCGACGAAGCGGTAACGGTCGGGTACATCCAGGCAGACCCGTTATAAAAAGCGATTTTGTCCGGAATAATGGCAGACGACGGGAATGTAAATGTTCCGCTCATTTCGGAGAAAGCAACGCCCGTGTTGGCAATTGTCCAATAGTTGTTCACACTGTTTGCCGGGTCAAGGGCCGAGTCGCCCAAATTGCCGGGCAAGCCGGCATTGGAAGTAACCGTCATCGTCCCTCCGGCACTTAGGCCGGTAAATGACAGGACCACCGGAGATTCATTGGTCCCATTTCCAACCGGGAAAAGATAAGCGTGTGTCCCTGTGGCTTCAATGGCGCGGGTCATACTGCCGGTTATATACCCGCTGGTTTGCGAGAGCGAATTGATATCCGGATTGGTCAGGATAACCGTTTTGTTGTTTGTGGCGGCATCAATGTTCCCTCCGTGCATGGTCAATACATGACTGATGGCCAAATCGGTTGAAACCAACTGTACCGATGGTGAGTTTGTGCCGTTAATAACCAGGTCGTAAAGGGGCACATTGCTGTTGATCTTAAAAATACTGCCAGCGGGAGTCAGGTTGTTCCCGATCTGGAACGTGCCGGTGATGGTTTTGGCCCCGTTACCGGTTCCCGATACCAGGTGAAGGTCGATGGCCGCACTTGAACTGGCATTCTGGAAAATAATGATCCCACCCGAAAAATCGAACAGCCCGTTGGTCGAGACATCGAGCGATCCGGTAGCCGATAAACCATTTCCTACGGTACACAGGGTGATTGTTCCGCCCGAAATGGTAATCCCCGATGGGATTCCGGCGGCCAGCGTTCCGCCTGCCGTATTTTCTAATCGCCCGGAAACATTTACAATACCCCCGGAAACCTGAAATGCGCCATCGACCTGCGTGTGGACACTATTGCCCGATGCCGTCCCAAAAATGGCAGTTCCGGAGCTAATCCGGATAAGTCCCTCGTTGGTAATGGAAAATGCGCCGGTATTCAGGGTTGCCCCGTCCACCCAAATCCCGGATGGTTTGGCAATTGTGAACCCGGCAGAACAATATAAGTTGACAATTCCGGAGGTTAATTTCAGCAAACCGCTGGTCGGGGTATAGGTATGGGTACACCAAACCGTGGCTGCCGAGTTAACTTCAACAACCGTTGAAAGTCCTCCCGTTTTATTGATGGTCAGGTTGTAAAATGAGGAAGATATGCCGCCGGAAATCGTGACGTTGTCCGCGCCGCTGAAATCGACCGTACTGCTGTTGGCCGTAAATGTCCCGTTATTGGCCCAGTTCCCGGTTACATGTAAGATATTGGAGCTGCTGATTGCGAGGGTTGCTCCCGATTGGATGGTTATATTTCGGACAAAAGCTTCAGCCGGGATGGTAACGCTTGTACCTGTGGCAATAACAACGTCGTCGGCATCGTCGGGAACTGCCGATCCGCCCCAGGTCGCCGGATCGTTCCAGGCCCCGTTCTGAACCGAAGTATAGGTTAACCCGGCAGAAGCCGAAAGCGGGGCCGGAACCACTCCCGGGAAGTCATTTATCGCAGGCGGTGGCATTGCCAGAACAGGGCAAAGCTTTTCCCCTCCGGAAAAATCCCCATCCAGGCTACTGCCAAACAGCCTGTTGGTATTCCCCGGTATAATGATCAGGAACAACAATGTACCCAACAAAAACCACCCTATCCGATACCATCTCTTCATAAAAGGCACAAATCCCATCTTATGACCGTTAATCTCCCTCCCTTTTCACGTTCAAGATGCTCTGTTCCTGTTCAGAAATTGCGTGCTGAAAAGAAAGCAGGACATATTGTCGCCTTACCGTATTCGAAGAGAACTTACCATCTATTCTGAAAAATGGGGTTTGGTAACCTAATTTATGGAAAAAACCTAACATTCACTAAGTATCCGGGCTGTTAATTAGCGAATTAGTCATTTCAACGGACAAACCCCGTTTCCCCGGGAGCAAAAAAGAAAACCAAACGAATATAAAAACCTGATTATTAACCACAAATAGCATATATGGGGGAGAGTAGAAACTCAACCAGACTGTGGTGAAAAACTCGGTAGTCCCTGTGGTCAAAGAATTAAACAAGAAAGCTCAAAACACAAAGAGACCCGGGCAGCCAGACGATAAAGAGATTTGTGGGGCAATGCAAAAGGGTCCCCTGAGGTAAAAACCGAAAAAGAAAGAAATAATCCCGACTCGCGTGTTTCAGGCAGCATAACTTATTCTTACTAAATTGTTAAGCCGGAGAAAAAGATCAAGGCTAATCCAAAATACCTTCTATCTTTGCTTCCGTCAAAATTAAAATCCTTAAATCCAAAACGTACAATTATGAAAGTAACAGTAGTTGGAGCTGGAAATGTTGGCGCAACCTGCGCACAGATTGTAGCTGAAAAAAACATTGTTAGCGAAGTAGTATTAGTTGATATTAAAGAAGGCTTGGCAGAAGGTAAATCATTAGACCTCTGGCAGACTGCTCCCATTAATTATTATGACACTCGTTTAGTCGGATCGACCAACGATTATTCAAAAACAGCCGGCTCGGATGTGGTTGTTATCACTTCCGGAGTTCCACGTAAACCGGGAATGAGCCGCGACGACCTGATCTCAATCAATGCCGGCATCGTAAAAAATGTAACCGAAAACGTTGTTAAGTACTCTCCGGAAGCAATTATCATCATCGTTTCAAATCCGCTTGACGTGATGACTTATGCTGCTTACCTGACTTCGAAAAAATCGAAAAACAAAGTAATCGGCATGGCCGGCGTCTTAGACACTGCCCGCTACCGCGCTTTCTTAGCCGAAGCATTGGATGTTTCGCCCCGCGACATCCAAGCCCTGCTGATGGGCGGCCACGGCGACACCATGGTTCCGCTGCCACGTTACACAACCGTATCAGGTATCCCGGTTACCGAACTGATCGACGCCGACAAACTGACTGCCATTGTTGAACGCACCAAGAACGGCGGAGGCGAACTGGTTAACCTGATGGGGACTTCGGCTTGGTATGCACCGGGGTCGGCTGCTGCCCAAATGGTTGAAGCAATCGTGATGGACCAGAAACGTATTTTCCCCTGCTGCGTGAAACTGGAAGGCGAATACGGGTTGAAAGACATCTTCGTTGGCGTGCCTGTTAAATTAGGCAAAAACGGAGTGGAAGAAGTAATCGAAGTGAAACTGACTGATGACGAAATGGCCTTGTTACATGCTTCGGCCAAAGCTGTAAAAAATGTGATGGACGTTCTCGACGGGATGAACATCATGTAACCTAAAAAAGTCAATCTTCCAAAAATTGATATTAACCCTTCTGTTTGCACAGAAGGGTTTTTTATTTTGAAAAAAGAAGCAGAGGAGCATGGGTACAAGTAATGATGTGAAGGGAGGCTGAAAATTCGGCGAAACGCGGTGTTCTCTGTGCCTCTAGAAACTTTAAGCGCCCCTGAGTTCTTGAACACAACGATACA
This sequence comes from Bacteroidota bacterium, assembly GCA_029265715.1. Classification (GTDB taxonomy): domain Bacteria; phylum Bacteroidota; class Bacteroidia; order Bacteroidales; family Prolixibacteraceae; genus Aquipluma. The sequence continues at coordinate 2,553 of JAJUGZ010000107.1, read as the reverse complement.
GCAGAACGGTGATTGATTAAAAACTGCCCACTGCTACCTGACTGCCTCGATGGTTGCCGAGAGGATGTACTGCGACAGATTTTCGCCAGAAGTCCAATCTTTGATAAACGACCTGCTTTCGTCTTTGGGTTTGATGCGGATATTGCTGAACCCGGCTTTCTGCAGCATCGCTTCCAGATCGGAAACGGTTGATGCCCCCGAAACACAGGCTGAGTATAATTCCAGGTCGGAAAGGACATGTTCAGGAATGACAGATGTGGCAACGACATCCGAAATGGCCAACCTCCCACCCTTTTTCAAGACCCGGAAAGCCTCATGAAAAACCTGTTGCTTTTCCGGAGAAAGATTGATGACACAATTGGAAATGATCACATCAACCGATTGGTCGGCCACCGGCAAGTGCTCGATTTCGCCCAACCGGAACTCGACTTGCGTAAACTGTCCCTTTCGAGCATTCTCGCGGGCCAGGGTAATCATTTCCGGGGTCATATCTACGCCTATCACCTTCCCTGACTTACCAACCTGCCGGGCAGCCAAGAAAGCATCGAACCCGCCGCCGCTTCCTAGGTCAAGAACGGTCTCTCCTTCTTTCAGCGAGGCGATCGCCTGCGGGTTTCCACACTCCAGTCCCATATTGGCCCCATCAGGCACCTGCTGAAAATCGGCCAGTGAATATCCCACTTTCATCGATATTTCTTCGTACGAAACCGGCTTATCGGAGCAGCAACTCCCGCCAACGGCCGACGGACGGCACCCACAGGCATTTCCCACTTGGTTGTTTTCTGCAATCTGGCTGTAATGCCGACGAACCGCGTTTCTGATTTGTTCTGTTGTTTCCATGGTTAACTAATTTTTATTGTGACATCCTGTTGACGCAGGCATCCCTAAAATGATGCAGCTTTTTTTCTTCCAACTCAGCAGTTGGGGCAATTACGGGGTTTGCTGTGGTAGTCGATGATATTGCCATAAACATCGACATTGAACGTACAGCAATCGGTCAGGTTTTTCTTCAAAAGCTGTCGCCCGCGCTGAATCCGGCTGCGCGCATTGACATACGAAATGCCCAACTGTTCGGCAACCTCTTTTTGCGAGAGCCCCTTGATTTCGTAAAGAGTTACCGCTTCCCGATAGTTTTCGGGCAAGGCATCAACATAGTAGCCAATCCAGCCGGTTGCCGCGTTCATCGCGGTCTGGTCCGATTCGTCCTCAATATCCCTGATTTCGGCTTCCATTTCCTGGAATTTCTTTTTGCGGATGTAATCGATGATGGCATTCCGGGTCATCTGAAATACCCAACTCTTGAGCTTTGAGCTGTCTTTCAGGGTCCCAATCTTCGAAAGTATTTTAATAAACACTTCCTGAAGAATATCTTCCGACTCTTCCCGGTTTTTGACCCGTTTGTTGATGAATGCCAACAACTGGTCGTGGTGTTCGCGCCAGATATTTTCCAATAACTCGTTCATAGTTCCAAATTTACTGCTTGTCTGATTTATTGACGTAACAGAGAGGGAAATGATGCAAATAGTAATCAGCCGAAATCAATTTGTGCAAATTTATAAATCGAATTGTACAAAAATAACTATTTTTGTCGCGCCACACTTATTAATCAAATGCCAAGAAGATGCAAGATCCTGGACGGGGTCTGCCCGCAAGGGTAGTTTTCTTCTTGGCTTTGTCATTGAAGATAGGTGTGGCCACCAAAACCCCGTCCTCCTTTCCTTTAAAACGGCTTTTAAATGCCGTAATTACATACAATCAACTCAATCTGCTTCCTTCGATTAGTCTTCGATGCTGATATTGTCCGCTCTATTTGGTGAACTTTCCACCCATTTTTAGATATAAACTCATCAAGCATCGGGTGAGGGAACATGGTTAACATGAATTTGCCTTTAATCGTCTCCAGGAGCTCTAACAAATTCTGGAAATCCATCAGATTGTATGACCCGGCATAATGGCCGCAATCAGTGCCCACGTAAGGAGGATCGACAAAGTGAAAGGTATTTTCCGTGTCTCGAGTCCTAATGATCCGGAGGGCATCTGTACACTCAATTTGAGTCCGCTCGAGCCTTTGCGACAATGCTTCGGTAAACAGATCCTTCGACCCTTGAATTTTCTTCGCAACTGAATTTTTGACCTTGTCATAGCCAAATGATCCATCCAGCATTGACGCAAAACTCATCTTCGATAGCACCCACAACGCCCATGCGCGTCTAACCGGGTCAAAAAAATCCGGAAATTCGTACACAAGCTGGGCGAATTCATGTTCTCTACGCGAATGCAATGTCTGATCGATAAGGCATTTTAACGCCGAATAATCAGCTTTTAAAACCCTGTAAAAATTAACAAGGTTGTCATTCACATCGTTGATTATTTCTAACTCAGCCGGTTCTTTTGCCCAGAACACGGCTGCACTGTTTATTCCGGACAAATTGACCCCCCATTCCGGGTAATTGACCCCCCTGGGAGTTGCGACCACCCCGAAGGGCAACCTTTGAACAATATACAATGAACGCGTTTATAAAATCAAAATTATTGTTTTTTCTTTTTTCGCAT
>JAJUGZ010000192.1 GCA_029265715.1 Bacteroidota bacterium | reverse complement strand
GAAAATCGGCTGTCCGACAAATTTTATTTCCGTATTTTTACCCATGTTGTGGTTTTTTCGCAAAACAAACTTACAACATGGGGCCAAACCTTCGGGGAGTAACCCCTATTTTTTAATTTTTTACTCGTTCAGTAGTGTAAATTTATTATAAAAGACCATCAAATTGTTTTGTATAATGAAGACAATACTGTCACGCCTAGCATTCAATTGAATAGCCAGCAGAAGACTGTTTCGGGTAAAGTTGTCGATGCAACCGGTGCGGCATTGCCCGGGGTAACAGTGACAGTCAAAGGCACGACGCAAGGAATGATTACCGACATGGACGGGAACTATGTTCTTGCCGACATTCCTGCAAATGCCACACTGGTTTTTTCGTTCGTTGGAATGAAATCTCAGGAAATCGTTGTAGGCAGTAAATCGACAATCGACGTTGTTATGGTTGAGGAGACCATCGGCTTGGAGGAAGTTGTGGCAGTTGGGTATGGTACCCAATCGAAAAAAACAGTAACTGGGTCTATTCAATCGGTGAATACCGATGAATTGTCAGACATGCCGGTAACAACAACTGCGCAGAAACTTCAGGGAAAGCTTTCAGGGGTTCAAATCAACCAAACAACTGGTAGACCTGGCGAGGGGATGAAAGTACGCGTTCGGGGACAGGCCTCGTTAACTGCCGGGAACGACCCGTTGTATGTCGTTGACGGATTCCCGATTACTGGTGACATCAGTTCGCTAAACCCGAATGAGATAGAAAGTATATCTGTTTTGAAAGATGCATCCTCTGCGGCCCTTTATGGTTCAAGAGCGGCCAATGGTGTCATCTTGGTTACAACAAAGCGCGGGAAGACCGGGAAAACGGCAATTTCTATTGCTTCGAATTACGGATGGCAGACAGTTCCGCAAAAAGGTCGCCCGGATATGATGAATGCAACTGAATTTGCACAGTTCAAAAAAGAATCATTGGAAGACTTAGGCCTGCCTGTTCCTGCAATCTGGCAAAATCCGTCTCAGTATGGCAAGGGTACCAACTTTTACGACGAGTTATTACAAGTAGCTCCCATGCATGATCAAAGCATCAGTTTTAGCAGTAGCACCAATAACTTCAGCACAACTGCTGTTTTGGGCTATTTAAGCCAAGATGGAGTAATTGTGAATTCTGATTATAAAAGATATTCAATACGCATAAACACTGATTTTAAGGTTTCTGAAAAGATAAAAACCGGGTTTAGTGTGGCTCCAGCCTATTCCATCTCCAATTCTCCGAATACCGATGGTATTGTTTGGGGAGGGGGATTAATTAACAATGCGTTGACGATATGGCCGATTTTTGAACCAAAGAACGAAGACGGGTCACTGAAACAAAATTTTTACGAGCCGATAACAGGTACCCGTTTTGCTAATGTTTTATGGAATGCCGAGGCAATTACAAATGAAACAAAGAGCATGCGGCTCTTAACAAATGCTTTTGCTCAATACGAGCTGCTTAAAGGATTGGTGATCAAAAGTACTTTTAATTTTGAGCATTTTGATAGTAAGTTTAAGAATATTACCCCTTCGACAGTGGGGGCAACAACTCCTTCTGTGGCATCAGCTGTGTTGCGAAATTCCGAATACAATACGTGGTTGAATGAGAATACAGTTACATATAAGAAATCACTTGGCGAACATAATTTTGATTTGTTGGCAGGGATGACTATTCAGAAGTTTATGTCAGACATGTCTCAAATTACGTATACCGGATTTGCTGACGACCGTGTTCCAACTATTGCAGCAGCAAAGAATATTGACCGGAATCCTTTTTGGTTAACAGGAGTTCCCGGAACCTATAACGACATTCAGGAGTGGAGTATGATGTCATATTTGGCACGTGTAAATTATAATTATAAAAACAAATACTTGTTGTCGTTCGCAATTCGTTCAGATGGTTCTTCCCGATTTGGGAAAGATAACCGATGGGGAAGCTTCCCTTCGGCATCGGTTGGCTGGATTGCTTCTGACGAAAACTTCATGAAAGAACTTGAAAAGTTATCCTTACTTAAATTTCGGGCTTCTTATGGGGTTGTAGGGAACAACAATATTGGGAATTACACCCAATATGCTACGGTAAACGCTGGTTCTGCTGCCAATAATGCGGTGTTTGGTTCTTCTGTATATAGCGGAAGTATTCAAACTTCATTGCCAAATTCTAGTCTTACGTGGGAAAAAACCAAGGAATATGATCTTGGTTTTGATGCCGGATTCTTTAATAACAGAGTTAATTTGAGTTATGACTATTACTCCAGGAAAACAACAAGTTTGTTGTATAGTGTCAGTGTTGCACAGGAATCGGGGTATAGTTCATTTATGGCCAACATTGGGGAGCTTAAGTTCTGGGGACATGAAATCATGGTTAACACCAAGAACCTGACTGGTAAATTTTTGTGGGAGACATCATTTAATATTTCATTTACCGACAATAAAGTATTATCTCTGGCTGGCGATATTGATCGGATTTACAGTGGTCTCTTCCAGTCGAATATTACAAAAGTAGGCGAACGGATAGGTCTGCTTTATGGAATGGTTTGGGATGGAGTTTATGATAATCAGGAAGAATTTAACAATAGTCCGAAAGCTGTTGCTTCAGCGGTTGGGACAATTAAATTTAAAGATGTTGGAGGAGATCCGGATGGCGGTCCTGACGGTATTATTACTCATGGTGGCGATAATGATGACCGGACTGTGATAGGAGATCCTACACCGAAATTTACTTACGGCATCACCAATAATTTTTCATATAAGAAATTTGACTTGTCTGTAGTAATGTCAGGTTCTTACGGTAATGATATTATTACTTGGTTAGACCAGTCTCTGGCCAATCTTGACGGGAATTACAATG
>JAJUGZ010000078.1 GCA_029265715.1 Bacteroidota bacterium | reverse complement strand
TATGTCCATTAATCAACAAAAAAATAACATAAAACACTGATTATGTGTGCTTTATAAAAAAAACAACAAGAAGCATGGCCCAGCCTTAGGCAACAAAGACGTCAACTATAGACAGAGAAAAAGGGGTTTTTAGAGATGCCCTATAGACAGAGAAAAAGGGGTTTTTAGAGATGCCCTTAAGAAATTACCTGTAATCAAAAGCAGAAGCCCTACCCGGCAAACAGGGCTTTTGCTTTTTGAGCCTATCCCGAACCCAATAAAATTCTTTTTTTACCCTTCAAATCGTTGTATCTTACACTCCGAAAACAAAAATTAAACAACGATGAAGTTTATTACCGAGCCATTTGAACGCTTTTTTAAACACGAAACAGCCTCCGGCATTTTACTTCTGGTTTTTACCATTATCGCTTTAATCATTGCCAACTCCGGACTGGAGCCATTTTACAATCAAGTCCTTCACACCAAGCTAACCGTCGGGATTGCCGATTTCATCTTATCGAAAAACCTGATCCTATGGATCAATGACGGACTGATGGCCATTTTCTTTTTCGTGATTGGCCTTGAAATAAAACGGGAACTGCTCATTGGCGAACTCTCCGAGCCCCGAAAGGCAGTCCTGCCGGTTTCGGCAGCAATTGGCGGAATGCTGTTCCCGATGGCCATTTTTATCATGCTAAACCGGCAGCCCGAAGCGCAAACAGGTTGGGCCATCCCAATGGCTACCGATATTGCATTTTCTCTGGGCATACTCAAACTTCTGGGGAAACGCGTCCCTCTGGGGCTAAAAGTCTTTCTAACAGCATTTGCCATTGTCGACGATCTGGGAGCCATCCTGGTCATTGCTTTTTTTTACAGCCCGTATATAAAATGGATGCTGGTTTTTGCAGCACTGGGCATTGTTGCCGGATTATTTATCCTGACAAAATTCCGGCTATACAACAAATACCTGTTTTTCCTGATCGGCCTGATTGTTTGGGTTTTGTTCCTGAAATCAGGCATCCACGCCACCATTGCCGGGGTACTGATGGCCTTGGTGATTCCAATTCGCAGAACCTTAAAAAAGCATACCTATATTCAGGAAGTACGCGAAGCGCTCGAAGTTTTTAACCAGCCCGGGCAAGAAAAAGGAACCCGGAAATATCTGCTTACAAAAGAAGAAACCGGAGCTGTTGATACCATTGAAACCCTGACAGAAGAACTTCAATCGCCGCTCCAGCATCTCGAAAATAAACTGCACGGGTGGGTCGTATACCTGATCATGCCCATTTTTGCCTTTGCCAATGCCGGAGTCACCATTTCCGGAGAAAGTTTTTCAATGCTTTCGGTTGCCATTGCATTAAGCCTGATTGTCGGAAATACAATCGGGATATCGCTCATCAGCTGGTTGGTTATAAAAGCAGGGCTGGCCAAACTCCCGGAACAGGTCTCCATAACACAACTGGTTGCCGTCAGTATACTGGGTGGGGTTGGGTTTACCATGTCGCTGTTTTTTACCAATCTGGCCTATGAAAACCAACTCCTGATCGATAGCGCCAAAATCGGAATCTTACTTGGATCGTTGCTGTCGGGAGTAATTGGATATATGGCTCTAAAAAAGAATTTAAACCCTGAATAAGTCAAATAACCCAAAGACTGCTTCGACAAAACAACCGGAATTTGCAACATTCAGAAAAAAATAAATTTCTGAATGTTGCATTAAACAACTTCTTTGTTTATTGGTTCAGATGTAAATGTTTATCAAGAAAAACAAATTAACAGACAAGAAAAAGCTGCTTTTGATAACGCTTTTTTTACAGAAAAACCAATTATTCAGCTATGGATAAATTTTCGCAAGTTGGAAATCAGGAGATTGCCGCAATTGAAGAACTATACCAGTCGTTTTTAGCCGACCCGGCCTCGGTCGATCCCAGTTGGAAAAACTTTTTTGACGGATTTGAATTTGCCCGGAAGAATTTTCCGGCGCGAACCAGCTCGAAAACGGCGCAATCCGAAACGATCGACAAAGAATTTGCAATTCTGAACCTGATTCACGGATACCGGCAACGCGGGCATCTGTTTACCCGTACAAACCCGGTCCGTTCGCGACGGAAGTATTCGCCTACATTGGATATCGAGAATTTCGGTCTTTCAAAATCCGATCTGGAAACCGTGTTTCAAGCTGGGAATAGCATCGGGATCGGGCCTGCCAAACTGAAAGACATTATTGCCCACCTCGAAGAAACCTACTGTGCCTCAATCGGGGTCGAGTATGTATATATGCGAAATCCGGAAGTTGTCCAATGGCTGCAAACGCGAATGGAGTCGACAAAAAATTCACAGGAATTTACAGACGAGATGCGCAGGCACATTTACGATCATCTGAAATCAGCCGTTGGCTTCGAGAATTATATCCACAAAAAATTTGTGGGTGCCAAACGCTTTTCGCTCGAAGGAGCCGAAGCATTGATCCCTGCCCTCGACGCGGTGATCGAACACGGAGCCGAGCTGGGGATCAGTGAATTTGTGCTGGGTATGGCGCACCGCGGCCGGCTGAATGTTCTGGCCAACATCATGAAAAAACCGTATGAACTGATTTTTAAAGAATTTTACGGAACAGACTACGATGAGGAAAACTGGATTGGTGACGTAAAATATCATCTTGGCTACGAAAACGAGTTTGAAACCGATAAAGGGCGAAAAGTAAAACTGAGCCTGATGCCCAATCCCTCGCACCTCGAAACGGTTTCACCCTTAGTTCAGGGGATGGCGCGTTCGCGTATCGATTCGCGGTATGATGGCGATTACAGCAAGGTTTCGCCCATTGTGATCCACGGCGACGCAGCCATCGCAACGCAAGGAGTTGTGTATGAAGTAATCCAAATGTCGCAGCTAAACGGTTACAAAACCGGCGGAACCATTCATTTAGTAATTAACAATCAGGTAGGTTTTACCACCAACTATCTCGACGCACGTTCAAGCACCTATTGCACCGACATTGCCAAAGTAACCCGCTCGCCTGTATTCCATGTGAACGGCGACGATGTGGAAGCAATCGTCTATACCATTAAACTGGCGATGGAATTCCGTCAGCGTTACCACATCGACGTATTTGTTGATATTCTTTGCTACCGGAAGTACGGGCACAACGAAGGCGATGAACCCCGGTTCACCCAGCCTTTGCTTTATAAAGCCATCGAGCAACATAAAAACCCGCGCGATATTTATGCCGAGAAATTAGATGCAAAAGGCATTCTGTCGCTGGCCGAAGCGCGAAAGCTGAATACTGCATTCGATCATTATCTGGAAGGAAAATATCTGGAATCGGAAAAAATTGAAAAAGTGAAAATCCGCCGTTTCCTGAATAGCGAATACAAAAATTTCGAAAATCCGATTAAATCAGATTTGTTCCGAAAAATCAACACAAGCGTTTCAAAGGATCGACTGATTGCCATTGCAGAAAAAATCAACACACTTCCGGCAGATAAAAAATTCTTTAAAAAAATAGACCGGATCGTGGAAGACCGCCGCATGATGATCCACGACAACCGGCTCGACTGGGCAATGGCTGAATTACTGGCCTACGGAAGTTTGCTGACAGAAGGGTTCCCAGTCCGCCTGAGCGGGCAGGACTGTGAACGCGGAACATTTGCACACCGGCATGCGGCATTTGTGGTTGAAGACACCGACGACAAGTATTTCCCGCTAAAAAATATCAGCCCCGGCCAGGCACCCTTTCATGTTTACAATTCGCCACTGTCGGAATACGGCGTGATGGGTTTTGAATATGGCTACGCCCTTGCCCAGCCCAACGGACTGACCATCTGGGAAGCACAATTTGGCGATTTTGCCAACGTGGCGCAGGTTATTATCGACCAGTATATCACATCGGCCAGCGAAAAATGGGGAATGATGAACGGCATTGTCCTGTTCCTCCCCCATGGCTACGAAGGACAGGGACCGGAACACTCCAGTGCCCGCATCGAACGTTATCTGACGCTGACTGCCGACAACAACATGGTAGTAGCAGTACCGACCACTCCGGCCAACATGTTTCATCTGTTACGCCGTCACATGCATTGGAACATGCGCCTTCCGCTTGTGGTTTTCACCCCGAAAAGTTTGTTGCGCCACCCGATGGTCACCTCGCCGCTCGAAGATCTTTCTGATGGACATTTTCAGGAAGTCATTCTCGACAAATTAGCCAAACCCGAAAATGTAAAGAAACTGGTGTTTACCTTCGGGCGTCTCTATTACGATTTGCACAAACGCCAGGCCGAGGAAGGAATTACCAACATCAGTATTTGCCGAATCGAACAGCTTTTCCCCTTCCCTGTTGCCCAAATCGAAAAAATCATTGCAGCTCATCCGAACGTCGAAAAAATATATTGGGCACAAGACGAACCTGCCAATATGGGCGCCTGGGCGCACGTGCGCCGCATGATGCCTCACGTACCCTTCGATCTGGTTTCGCGCGCAGCCAGCGCCAGTCCGGCAGGTGGTTTATTGTCGTTACACAACAAACGGCTGAAAAAAATCATAGATACCATTTTTGCAGAAAGAATAACAGCGCAAGCTCACTAAAAAAAACCAATTATGTTAGTCGAAATTAAAGTGCCAACCCCCGGCGAATCCATTACCGAAGTCGAAATCGGGAAATGGTTGGTTGAAGATGGCGACGTGGTTGAAAAAGATCAGGAAGTAGCCGAAATTGAATCAGACAAAGCTACCCTTTCGCTCGTAGCCCCGGAAAGTGGAAAAATAAAAATCATGATTCAGGAAGGGCAAACAGTAGCAGTTGGGGCTATTGCCTGCACAATCGATACCAGCGTGACCGGAACAACAAGAACTGAAACAACAGGCAACAGAGCTCCTGAAGTTTCGGGGAAAACAACGCCGGTTGCCGAAACAAACGAACCAGAAGCAACCAAAATAAAAATTACCCCGGTAGCCCAAAAAGCGATGGAAGAATACCACGTGTCGGTCGATGATGTTCTGAACGGGCTTCACCGTATTTCCAGAAAGGATGTCGAAGCGGTGGTAAACCTTTCGACCGAGGCAAAGCAACATGCTGCCCAACCAGCCTGGGCTGCCGGAGGCTCCTTCTCGCGCGACGAAAAGCGGGAACGCATGTCGCCCCTGCGCCGAAAGCTGAGCGAACGATTAGTTTCGGTGAAAAACGAAACGGCCATGCTCACCACGTTTAACGAGATTGACATGAGCCGGGTAATGGAAATCCGCAAGGAATATCAGGACAAATTCCTGAAAACCCATGGATTTAAATTGGGTTTCATGTCGTTCTTTACCAAGGCTGTGGCCGAAGCCATGAAATATCATCCGGCCATCAATTCGCAAATTGACGGCGACGAGATTCTCACTCCTGAATTTGTGGATGTCGGAATCGCGGTTCAAACACCCAAAGGACTGATGGTCCCCATTGTCAGGAATGCCGAGAGCAAAACCATCCCGGCCATCGAACTTGAAATTAAGGAACTAGCTGAGAAAGCACGGACTAAAAAAATCAGCGTCGAGGAACTGTCTGGGGGAACATTTACCATCACCAACGGCGGAACGTTTGGCTCGTTGCTTTCGACCCCTATCATCAATCCGCCACAATCGGCCATCCTGGGCATGCACAACATCGTGGAACGCCCGGTTGCAGTAACCGGCCAGGTGGTTATCCGGCCAATGATGTACGTAGCTTTATCGTACGACCACCGGATTATCGACGGGAAAGATTCGGTTGGCTTCTTAGTGAAAGTGAAAGAACTGGTTGAGCATCCGGAGCGCCTACTGACCGGTGGCCGCCATCCGGAAGAACTCTTACTCGGACTATAATTCCCCAAAAGATAATTACTTCTTTTAAACTCAAAAGGCACATTCAGCAAATTACGCCAGATGTGCCTTTACTATTGAAATTAGCAGATATCTGAATTCCGGTTACTTAACCAGAAAATCAAACATTTTTTTGTCTTCCAGGTAACCTTCCAGGCGGTCGCCAATTTTAACCGGCCCAACACCTGCCGGGGTGCCTGTGTAAATCAGATCGCCGATTTTCAGGGTAAAATATCTTGAGATCTGGGCAATCAGTTCGTCTATCGGGAAAATCATCTGGGCGGTATTTCCAGACTGAACCGTTTGCCCATTGATATCGAGCCTGAAATTCACATTCTGAAGGTCGGCAAACGAGGCAACCGGAACAAATTCGGGGCACAAAACCGCCGAGCAATCAAATGCCTTTGCCTTTTCCCAAGGCAAACCCTTCTCCCGAAGTTGGTCCTGCACATCGCGCGCCGTAAAATCGACTCCCAGCCCAATCTCCGTGTAATAACGGTGGGCAAAACGCTTTTCGATATTCTTCCCGATGCGGTTAATCCGGACAATCACTTCCACCTCGTGGTGTAAATTGTGGCTCCAGTCCGGGATGTAAAACGGGTCGTTGTTCCGCAAAAGGGCTGTATCCGGTTTCATAAAGATCACCGGTTCCTGCGGAACTTCATTATTTAGTTCGCGGGCATGCGCCACATAGTTTCGCCCGATGCAAATAATCTTCATACCGGTTTTGCTTAATTATCCTTCATCCGGAGTTTGATCGCTGTCAAAACTTTCTTGGTATACAGTGGAAACTCACCCGACATGATCCACCCGTAATACCCCGGCTGCTCACGCAAAACCTGTTCAACGGGGACTCCCTTGTTCTTTCCAAAGTTGAACACCTCAACGCCTTTCTCGTTATAAACAATCCGCCCCATGTAATCCACATTGCGGTCGTACGACGAAAAATCGCTCAATGCCTGGACATCGTTCACAATCGGTTTGGAAACCTTCCCCTGGGGATCTTCAAACTCGGCATCCTGATACAAATCGAGCTGGGCCTTCAGCACTTCGTAGGTAGCTTTGGTATCGGCCATCGCGCTGTGGGCATTCTCCAGTTCCTGCTGGCAATAGAACTTATAGGCTGCCGCCAGGGTCCGTTTTTCCATTTTGTGAAATATCGCCTGCACATCAATGAATTTCCGTTTTTTAAAATCGATATCCACATCGGCACGCAGAAATTCTTCGGCCAGCAACGGAATATCGAAACGGTTCGAATTAAACCCGGCCAGGTCGCAACCCTCAAGAAACTGGGCCAGCGATTTGGCCACTTCTTTAAACGTTGGTTTATCTTTCACATCCTCGTCATAAATCCCATGTACCCTGCTGGCGTGTTCCGGAATTGGCATTTCAGGATTAATGCGCATCAGCCGTTCTTCTTCCTTGCCGTTCGGATGTATCTTCAGAAGGGCAATTTCAACAATGCGATCGGTCGCAATATTAATTCCGGTGGTCTCCAGATCGAGGAAAACCAGTGGGTTTTTTAATTTCAAATTCATCTCTTACTTTATTTATTACGGGCAGCAACGCCCTTCCAAAAATAAAAAAACCCAACAGGTTTTGCACTGTCAGGTTTATATCATTGTACCTAAAACTTATCAGGCATTAATCATCATTGGCATCAGCAGCATCAAAACATCTTCGTCTTCATGCTCGTTCTCGGCCGGGAGCATCAACCCGGCCCGTGTTGGATCTGATAATTCGATGCGGACCTCGGTAGCCGGCAAATTCGACAAAATTTCCTGAAGGAACGTTGACTTGAACCCGATCTCCATCTCGTCGCCTTCGTACTGACAGCTCAACCGTTCAATGGCCGAGATTGAAAAATCGACATCCTGGGCCGAAACCACCAGTTGGCTTTCGGTCAATCTCAGTTTGATCAGGTTGCTGGCTTGGTTCGAGAATACCGAAACACGGCGGATCGTATTGTACAGCAACAAGCGATCGATAGTCAACTTATTCGGGTTATTGGTTGGGATTACCGAGTTGTAGCTCGGATAGTTACCTTCGACCAAGCGACAAATCAGTTTGAAATTGGTCAGCGTAAAAAAGGCGTTTTTATCGTCGAATTCCAGTTTAACATCAAATTCTTCTTTGGGAAGAAGGTTTTTCAACAAAGCTGCCGGCTTCTTTGGCAAAATGAACGAAGCGTCGCGTTCGGCTTTGGCATCGGTTCGTTTGTAACGGACTAATTTATGCGCATCAGAAGCTACAAACCGGACATTTTCGGTCGATAACTCAACGAAAATTCCGTTCATAACCGGACGTAATTCATCGTCGGCTGTAGCGAACAACGTTTTGTTAATCCCGCTCAGCAACACATCGTGGCTCAGGTTGACCGACGAGGCAACCGACTCGTTCAATACCGGCAGTTGCGGGAAATCTTCGCCATTCTGCCCAACAATACTGAACTTACCGTTTTCGGAAAAAATATCGATGGCAAACGTATCCGGATCGATCTGGAAAGTTAGCGGCTGTTCCGGAAATTCCTTCAGCGTATCGTTCAGCAATTTTGCAGGAACGGCAATTCGTCCGGTTCCGGTGGTATTATCCAGTTCCAGACTTGTAATCAATGTTGATTCAAGATCGGACGCAGTTACGGTTAACTTATTATCTTCCAAAACGAACAAATAGTTATCCAAAATCGGAAGTGTGTTCTTTGAACTGATCACTTTACTGATTGCAGCAAGGTGGCTAAGTAATTCGGTACTTGAAACAACAAATTTCATCTGTATAATTTTTCAAAGTTATTTCTTACAATTTTCGTATCTATTTCTGTTTTTCAAACTAGTTTTTCAACAAGATGGAATAGCCATTTATACATTCCCGGTTGGTATAAGCTTCTGCTTTTATGGCTATTTCATCTGTATAATTTTTCAAAGTTGGTTTGTACAATTTTCGTAACAGCTTTTCTTTTCAATCAAATTAGCGCCGAAATGGAATAGCCATTTGTACATCTTCGGTTGGTGTGAACTTTGGCGCACATGGCTATTTCATTCGTATAAACTTTCAATGTTATTTTTTCACGTTCGGGTTTCCCCTCTTTTTTAGCTTCGTCTTGATTATTTTTTTCGTTGGGTTCAGGCTCATGTTTTTTCGATTTCGCTGATACACACTCCCCATTCAAACCTGAACTCTCCGGAAGCAAGGTACACGAATATACAAACTTTGATTTTTTTTACCTACCGAACATCAAAGATTTTATTCAAAAGGAATGAACAACCTTTGGGAACAAACAAACAAGCTGTTTTTATTCCTGCACCCTTTGTTTAACGCGAATACCTGCGTTTTCTGAAAAATACAAAAACAACGCCGCCCAATATCACCAGAGCTACCGGAGACAACACATTAAAGAGTTGCCAGCCCAGCTTCTCTTCTCTGACCTTCACTTTATCCAGTATCCTGATTTTAAACACACGCGAACGCAATTCCATGATGCCCGAATCGTCGCATAAATAATGGATTGCATTCGAAATAAAATCTTTGTTCCCGAATGTTTGTTTCGAAAATCGGTCATATCCCATGGGCAAATATTCCAGCTGCCCGTTTTCATGGCGGTATTGGTTGGCAATCAGGTTGCCGTCTGAGACCACAATCATTTTGGTCGGTTTGCTTTCGGTTTCTGCCACTCCGGAAACCATTCTGTTTTTGAATACCGAAGTAAATTTCCCTTCGAGCAGAACTCCAATTATTTGAGAAGGCTGATTAAACAACCGGCGATCGGGAACTTGGTTGATACTCGACAAACTCACTTCCAGCGGGGTCTGAATTTTCCGGGAATATGCCGAGGTTGTCAGAATTACTGTTTTCTTTACGTCTCCGGAATTACCAACCGTATCAATTGTACTGGCAAATTCGGCTTTGACCAGGTTCAGGTTCCGGCTGATCACACTATTGTCTGATGGTGTTAACAGCGGGGAATAGTACCACGGCGCCGGGGTAAATTTGGCGGGCGAGCCCACCGGTGCCGTATTAACCGGAAGCATCAGACAGTTCACGTCCTGAACCAGGTCGTAATTCAACCGGACACCATAACGAAACAACTGGTCATCTAATTTCAGGTCGCGGCCAAAAGCCAGCGTGCTGTATCCGTTGCTCAAACTATCAAGGCTTACCTGAACCGGATCGACCAGCCACATCACCCGGCCTCCCCGCATGAGATATTGATCGATTGCCAATTTATCAGCTTCCGGAAAAACCTGCGTTGGCGAAGCAATAACCACAGCCCGGTATTTGTCGGGCGTACGCACCAATGCTTCCGAAGTAATCCGGTTAACCTCAAACTGATCGGATAGGGTCAGGGTAATATCCCGGGTTTCATATTCGTTCAACTCGCCATGCCCGGTCATGAATGCAATAGCCGGTTTTTCGGCGGCCATTAGTTTCACCAGAACCGAAGTCAGTTCAAACTCGATCGTTTCAACCGAATTATTCAGGTTTTCTTCGGCACCCAGACTTTGATTGTTTTTTAGCAGGTTTACCCCGCGATGTTTATCGCCATAACTTACGATTGCCCCCGGGAAAATTAGTTTGGTGTTGATTCCCTGTTCTGTATTTTGCCTGATTTCTGTTGGTTGCAGACCCATTTTCACCAAATCAGAAAATAGCTTTTCCCGTTCTTTCTCATTCGTAATTTCGTAAGGATCGGCCAGGTCAATGTGGATCCGCTTCGATGAATATGCATTGTAATCAGCCACTTTCTCAACAATGGCCGACTGCAATTTTTTGAAACCCGGAGGCAAATCGCCATCCAAGTAAAGCGTTATCTGAACGTTTTTTTCTAAGCGTTTCGCTACTTCTTCGGATACCTGCGACAAACTGTACCTTTTCTCCGCAGTCAGGTCGATCCGGAAATATTTAGCGGCAGAAATCCAAAACAAAAGTGCAAAAACTCCGGCAATCCATGCAGCCCGTTTGCTAAATAACGATTTCCACCACAAACCCGGACGCAGCCATATACTGGTCAGGAACAGGAACAACAGGACCGCAGCCACAAAATAGAGCAAATCGCGCGAGTCGACCACGCCCCGGCTCACCGACAAATAATGGTCGTTAATTCCCAACCAGATGATGAATTGCTGAAAATCGGAAGGCGATAGCACAGAGCCAACAAAGTCGAATCCCATATAAGCCAAAAACGAAAGGGCTATGGCCAATATGAATGAAAATATCTGATTGTCGGTCAGCGCCGATGCAAATACGCCAATGGCCACATAAATAGCCGACAGGGAAAAGAGGCCAATAAACGAGCCCCAGGTCCCGCCGGTATCCAGGTTACCGACCGGACTGCCCAAGGCATAAACTGAATAAAAATAAATCAAGGTGGGAACCAGCGAAATTATCACCAGAGTTAGTCCTGCCAAGTATTTGCCCCAGACAATCTGCATGGACGAAAGTGGCCGGGTCAGCAAAATTTCAATTGTCCCCAGCCTGTGTTCTTCGGCAAAAAGCCGCATGGTAACAGCCGGGACCAAAAATAAGTAAACCCAGGGGGCCAATTCGAAGAGCCCCCCCAACGAGGCATAACCATTGTCTGGTATGTTAAAATTTCCGGGGAAAACCCATAGAAACAAACTGGTTGCCAGCAGATAAACAATCACCACCACATAGCCGGCCAGCGAACCAAAAAAGCTGGTGATTTCTTTTTTAAACAAGCTATACATAACAAAACCAGAGTTTGGGTTATTTTAACTTTTCGACAATCAACCGGGCAACCCTCGCCGAAGCGCCCGGCTCACCCATTTTGTCAGTCATTTCTTTGTAACTATCCATCATGCGCTGCCGATACGCCTGATCGTATAAAATCCGTCTGAGTTCAGCCTCGATTTTTCGGGGGGTAAAGTTCACCTGTAATAATTCTTTCACGGCCTCGCGCCCTAAAATAATGTTGACCAACGAAGCCCATTTCGTCTTGATAAAAATTTTGCCAAGCAAATGAAAAAACACCCCTCCCGCCATTTTGTACACAACCACCTGGGGAACGTTGAGCATGCCTGTTTCGAGCGAAGCTGTCCCGGATGCCACTACGGCAGCCTGACTGTTTTGTAATAATTCGTAAGTCTTGCCCCAGATAACTTTTGCCCCGGACGAACCCACCAATCCGGAATAAAACGCCGGTTCGATGGACGGAGCTCCGGCGACGACAACCTGAAACTCCTTCAATGCAGAAACACCCCTCAACATGGTTGGCAGCAACATACTGATTTCGGTTTTCCGGCTGCCAGGTAATACGGCCAAAATTGGCTTATCAGGGACCAGCTTGTTTTCTTTGGCAAAACTCGCTAAATCAGGTTTCTTTTTTTGATCTTGAATCGCATCGAACAACGGATTCCCCACGTAATTGACACGGTACCCAAAACGGGCATAAAATTCGGTCTCGAACGGGAAAATGGTAAACATCTCATCGACCAGCCGTTTTATTTTGTAGACACGGCGCTGTTTCCAAGCCCATATTTTGGGCGAAATATAATAGAATACCCGGATATTGTGCTGTTTGGCAAACTCGGCCATCCGCAGGTTAAATCCGGGATAATCAATCAAAATCAACACATCTGGTTTAAACCAAAGTAAATCAGACTCGCAAGTCCGGAAGTTATTCCGAATGGTTTTCAGGTTCATCAGTACCGGGATAAAACCCATAAAAGCCATGTCACGGAAATGCCTGACAATAGTCATCCCTGCCTCGGCCATGCGATCGCCGCCAAACCCGCGAAAAACAGCCTGCTGGTCGGCTCTGGCCAGTTCTTTAACCAGATTGGCCCCATGCAAATCGCCCGATGCCTCACCTGCTATCAGATAATACCTCATGATACAATGGTATAAATTAAGGCCAGCATCGCATACAACAGGGTTGCCATGATCACACCCCTGGCAGCCAGGTCGAGCTTTTTACGATAGTAATATAAAAAGAGGACCAGGTTCGGGAATGCACAGAGGCTGAGTATTTTGATCAGGATTTTTAATTGCCACAAATTTTTCAGGAAAACAATCGGATCAACCTCACTGTATTTGCCAACATAAAACAAGAACAGCATGCCCAATGGCAGTAAAAACCCTGAAATAAAGCCGGTTGATAATTTATCGTTCTTTCTTTTCAAAGCCGTCATTAAAACTTCCAGTTTTGAAGATATTCGTAAGTCTGATAACAGGTCATATCCACACTAACCGGAACAACTGAAACATATCCGTTTTCAATCGCGGTTAAATCGGTTTCGTCATGGTCCTGCTCGAAGTTTTTGAAATATCCGGAGAGCCAGAAGTAATCCCGCTGATGAGGATCGGTTCGCTTCTCGAACTCTTCGACCCATTTTCCGGCAGCCTGGCGACAAACCCGGATTCCGCGAAGATCGCCTTTGGGAATGTTCACATTCAAGCAAACAAAATGAGGCAAGCCGTTTTCGGCAATCTGCTGAAAGATCCGGGCCACAACCATTTTTGCCCGCGAAAAATCGGCATCCGGATCATAATCGCACAGCGAAACCCCCATCGAAGGCACTCCGTGCAAACAACCCTCGAGCGCACCCCCCATGGTCCCGGAGTACAAGACGCTGACTGAGGTGTTTGAGCCATGATTGATGCCGGAAACCACAAAATCGGGATAACGATCGAGCAGCTCATTAAACCCCAACTTCACGCAATCGACCGGCGTTCCGGAACACCGATAAACCGTATAGCCTTCTTCATCTTCGATTTTCACAGCGCGCAACGGCTGATCGACAGTGATGGCCGTCGACATTCCCGACATTGGGCGTTCCGGAGCTACCACAACCACATCGCCAAACAAGCGCATTACATCGCTCAACTCGCGCAGGCCTTTTGCCAGCACGCCATCATCATTTGTAATCAGGATTAATGGTTTCCCGCTCATGACATTTATTTTAATGCACACAAAGATAAATGAATGACGGCGATTCGGTCTGCCTAAATGAAAATTTCAGAAAATAATCATTTAAACATACCGGTATTGAACTGTATCCCAACTTGTTTGTTACAAATTACACAATTCTTAAAAAGCTGACCGATGGAAAAAATGAGAGATTCAGTAGTTTGGGTCGAAATCCCGGTTTTGAATTTTGAGCGGGCCAAAGAATTCTATTCCCGGATTTTCGATTTTGAAATGTATGAGCAAACAATAAGAGGCTGCCGGATGGGCTTTTTACCCATGGATCGGGAATCGCAAGGCGTTGGCGGGGCTATCGTCCAGGCCGATGGTTACATTCCCTCATCACTGGGAGCCAGAGTTTATTTGAATGCCGGAAGCGATTTGAATGTTGTGCTTGACCGCGTCGAAGTGGCCGGAGGCAGTGTTATTACCCACAAAACAAAAATCAGCGACGACATCGGCTATTTTGCTGTTTTCGAAGACTGTGAAGGGAATCACGTTTGCCTTCACTCCCGCGGTTAAGAAATGCTCGAAAAAAAGCAAACGGTATTTATAAGCTGTTTAAAATTAATCCGTTGAATAACTTCAACCTCAGTTCTATCATTTTCACACACCTCAAGTCCGGTAAACCTGCCTTCCCTCTTCGCTATGTATAGAAGGCTCAGAGTCCGGCAACTACCAGATCAGGACACTCGCCAAACGACTTTAAATACCGTTTCTTTTTTATTGAGCCCAAAGATATTACCTGTAATTATTGGTTGGTGCAACTTTCGTTTCAGCCCAAAAAACCTTAAATTTAAGTAATTGCACCAAACACCACGAACTATGAAACGCTTCATTTCTTCCATGTTTCTTATTTTCGGAACCTTCCCGGCAATTTGTCAGTTTCCCGAATTCAAACCACATATTATTGGCGAATATGGGAACCAGATGGGCCAAACTTCGCTGGTTGATATTGATCAGGATGGAGACATGGATTGGTTTTTTGGCGAGTCGGGAAGAATGTCGTGGTTCGAATACCAGACTGCAGAACGATGGGTGTATCATTTTTTGGGCGAAGGCGCCCGGACAGACATGGGCGGGTGCAATGCTGACATCAACCGCGATGGAAAAATGGATTTTTTCTGTGGAACCGGCTGGTACAAAAATACCGGCGACCTGCAAAAACCCTTCCCGTACGTTGAATCGGGAACTATCAGTTCGCACGACAATATTTTTGTGGACCTTGACCTGGATGGGAAAAAAGAAATTGTCGCCAACAGCAACGATCAACGTCATCCTTATCTGATGTATTATAAGATTCCGGACAACCCGGAACAAACCTGGGAATCGTTTTTGGTAGCCGGAGGGATCGCCGCAGGACTTGATCCCCGGGGATACGGCGATCTGGACCAAGACTGCGATATGGATTTGATCCGGGGCGATTCGTGGTTTGAGAACATTACCGGGAAAGGCTACAACTGGGTCGAGCACCTGCTGATACCCCGCGGAGGATACCGGCCCGGGAAATATGGAATTGCTCTGAAAACCTGGGTTACCGATATGGATAAAGACGGAGACCTGGACATTGTCGAAGCAGAATGTGATACCAGCGACTGCCGCATATTCTGGTTCGAAAACCGGAATAAAGCCAAGCGCTGGAGGTTTCACTTAGTCTCCCCCAAGCATAATCATCAGGATTTTCATTCGTTGGTGGTAGCCGATTTTGACAACGATGGCGACCCTGACATCTTCTCGGGTGGAGGACCCATGACCGAAGGGCCCTGTCAATGGTATATCTGGGAAAACAAGGATGGTAAATCAAAAACCTGGCAGGTACACGTCGTCTTAAACAACTACGAATGCCACGAAGCACGGGCTGCCGATGTGGATGGCGACGGCGACATCGACATCTGCTCGAAACCCTGGACCGGTAACTCTCATGTATACCTCGAAAACAAGCTGATCGATAACCGATAATCAAAGTCTTTTACAACTCAACATGGTCTTTCAGGTATTTAATGGCCATCAGGCTAATGTCGTCGGTTTGACGAACTTCTCCTTTAAAAATCTTGACGCTTTTGGCAACTTTCATGATTACTTCCCGGCAAGTTAAGTCGTGCAGATTTTCAAGATTATCGCGCAACCGATCGACCGTATAATGAGTCCCATTTTTATCGCAGGCGTCAATAACTCCATCAGTATACAGAAAAATCATATCATCTTTTCTCAGAACGACCGCATTGCCCACATACGGCTTGTTTTTATAGATACCAAGCGGCAGCCCGTGCGTATCGGCCAGCACGCTAACCGATCCGTCAGCCCGAATAATATACGGATGATTATGGGCCGCATTGCAATAATTTAAAACCCCGGTCTCAATGTCTAAAACTCCGACAAACAGGGTTAAGAAATGCTGGTTGGCATTTCGCACACTGAGCCCTTTGTTTATTCGTTCTACAATTTCCTTTGCCAGCAGGGTATTTGCATTTGCCTTTAACAAGGTATGCGCCACTGCCATGAAAAGCGAGGCCGGGATCCCTTTTCCAGAAACGTCGCCTATTGCAAACAACAAATGATTCTTGTCAACAAAGAAATAATCATACAAATCGCCGCCAATCGTTTCAGCCGGGCTCAAAAACGCGTAAATATCAATCTCCGGACGGTCAGGAAAAGCCGGGAATGTGCTGGGAATAATGGTTTGTTGTATTTCGCGGGCCGACTTCAGGTCTTTTTCCATTTTACGCCGGTCGCGCCGGGTTTGCGTCTGCTCCCGGAGCATTTCACCATATCGTTCCTGCAACTCCTCCAAACTTTCAATCAAAGCCGTTATTTCGTTCTTGTTCCGTTCTCCGGAAACATCGCCAAAACTAAACTTTTGAAAAGCTTCGGTAATTTTTACCAGCGGGCTCAATGTTCGTTGAAAAATTAACACGACCAAAACAAAGATCAGCAGTATCCCAAATCCCGAAACAATGATAATTTCGTTCTGTATCAATTCCAGCCCTTTATACAAATCTTTTTCCGGGATAACTACTGCAACAATCCATTGGGTCGTTGGAATACGGGCCAGATAAAACCAAGCCTTTTCATGATTGAACATTTCCGGATAACTGGCCCCCAACACAAAACCCTTTGTATTTAGCCTGGTTTCCAAGGTTGAAATATCTTCGGGATAAATTGACTTAGGAACCTTATACAGGTTCCGTTTTTTTATCCAGCTTTTTTCCGGATGGGTTATATATGTTCCATCCTTATCTGTCACAAATGAAAAGCCCCGGTCGCCGATCTTTATTCCCGACACGATCTGATCGAGCATCGTCACCGAAATTTCAGCAGAAACAATCCCGCATAGAACATTCGAATCGGGGAGATAAATTGGATACGTATATGAACACAGCAGTTGGGTTGAATCACATTTGCAATAAAAAGTCCCGGACCAAACGCCATGTTCTGGAACCGATTGCGGGAACTGCTGTTGCCGCAAACCTGCCGCAACAGAGCCACAACAAACTCCCTGCTTTTCGACACAGGCATGATACGACAAATCGGTATTTTTAAAATACTCCGGACTTAGGTCAACGTGGATCGTATTAATTATCGGATTATTTTTTAGCACATTTACCAGAAACATTTCCAGGTCGCCATTCTTGTGATAATACAAAACCTGGGCAGCCACATTGCGCGATATTTCCTGGGCTGTTGCCGTATATCGGGTAACCCGGCTAATAACAATATTGCTCTGGTTTACGGCGCTTTCCTCTATTTTTTGCCGAAGAATATGCTTACTGAAATTGTAATTCAGATACACCATGACCCCGACCACAATAATTGTGGCCGAAACAATATAGATGCTTAATTGATACGATATCCCTTTCCGGTTCACGCGGTTTTTAATTTAGCTGTTGTCCATACAGAACAAAGGAACACCCTGTCTGAGATGTGTTTGCCCCGTTTCACCACCCTTTTTTTAACAAAAGGGCATCTCTAAAAACCCCTTTTTCTCTGTCTATAGTTGACGTCTTTGTTGCCTAAGGCTGGGCCATGCTTCTTGTTGTTTTTTTATAAAGCACACATAATCAGTGTTTTATGTTATTTTTTGTTGATTAAT
>JAJUGZ010000138.1 GCA_029265715.1 Bacteroidota bacterium | reverse complement strand
TATGTCCATTAATCAACAAAAAATAACATAAAACACTGATTATGTGTGCTTTATAAAAAAACAACAAGAAGCATGGCCCAGCCTTAGGCAACAAAGACGTCAACTATAGACAGAGAAAAAGGGGTTTTTAGAGATGCCCTGATGTATGTTTTGCTCGACACCATTATTGAAAATTATCTGGTCAATATTGAGATTCTCGGCGAGATGATCGAGAAAACCGAACCGAAGATTTTTCAGAAACATCCGGATTCGGTAGTGAAGGAGATTTATAAACATAAAACAGAGATTAACTTTCTCCGGAAGTCGATCCGTCCGGCAAAAGAAATTATTAAAAGCTTGCTAAACACAGAATCGACGTTGATTGATGAAAAGAACCTGAAATATTTTAAGGACTTGGACGACCTGATCACCCAGGCCATTGAGTCGGTTGAGGTCTATCAGAATATGGTGAACGACCAGCTCAATATATACCAAACCAACGTCAGCAACGGGCTCAACGAGGTGATGAAAGTGTTGACCATCTTCTCGGCGTTTTTCATTCCGCTTACCTTTATTGCCGGTGTCTATGGCATGAATTTTCAGTACTTCCCCGAAATTCACCTGAAGTATGGTTATCTGTATTTCTGGATACTGATGATAATTATATCGGTTGTTTTGTTGGTGTATTTCAGGCGAAAGAAGTGGTTTTAAATTTTAAAATTCGAGAAAACAATGACTCAACAAACGAACCGACGCAATTTTCTGAAAACATCGGCCGTGGCAATTGCCGGGTTGTGGGCTGCCGGACAAGGTTTTGGCTTTAAACCTGAATCTTTTCACAAAAGCGTATGCTAATGGGTTAACAGAATATTTTGTTGAACTCGAAGGAGTAAAAAGCGGTATCACACAGTTCGAAGGCGTGAAACGGTGCTTTGACTACCTGAACCATGCTTCGTTTGTAAAATAACAACTTTGCATATTGTAAGGGTGTTTATTCGTGAGGTTTGTCCGGGGTTCGGGGGGCAACTATTTTGTCGCCAATAATCAGGGAGATAGAATTGGTTTTTTGGACGATGAAATTTGGTCATTCTTCGATCTTATTTTCCTGTTTCAGATTATACCCATAATTTGACATTAACTGATTTTTCGGACATATCTTCCGGACAATCGGGACTCGGAATAATAACCTAAAAAACAAATGCAAATGAAGAAAATGCTGTTATTTTTTACCTCGATGTTAGTTAGCGCATTTTTTTGTAATGCTGCCGGGATCGATGGTAAATGGAAAGCCTCGATGGAAGGCCCCAACGGAAAAATGGAGATTGCCTTCACTTTCAAATCATCTGGTAATACGCTTACCGGAACAGTGTCAACGCCAATGGGCGAGATGCCTATTGTGAATGGGAAAATCAACGGAAATGAATTCTCGTTTGATCTGGAGTTTGATGGGCACCAGATGCCTCACAAAGGATCCATCGACGGGGATGTCATTAAATTAAAGATCGAAAGTCCGGGCAGGCCCGGAAGCGGGGCCCCCGACACGCCAGGAAATGGAGGTGGCAGTCCGGGCGGACCAGGTGAGATGACGCTTAAACGAGTAACCCAGTAGGAAATCAAATAGGGAGTCCAGTGGCAGTTGAGAATATATTTCTGAGCTGCCATTTTTGTTTTTCCCCGTTTTTTATTTGGTCTTTATCTGAATTGTTGGCACCAATCCGGTTAAAATAGTTGTATGACAGAATCAAGCAGGGCAAAAAACAGGTTTGGGAGGGCGTTAATTAACTAAAATTATTCGTTAATTTAAGGTCTTTAACCGATGGGCGGTCATTTCCTGGAATGGACACCCTCAGGTTGTAATACCACAAACAAATAAAATACCTGCTATGAGTAAAGAAAAATCTCGCCGTGAGTTTTTGACCACGTCTACCGTCATGGGGCTGACTGCCCTTTCATCACCGTTTTCGTCATTTGGCACATCTTCAGAAATTCAGGTTAAGGAAGAGAAAAGAGAATCAAATCTTATTGTACCTCCGGGGAATGCTTTACGGATTACCGGAACGTTCCTGGATGAGATATCGCATGATATTCCTCATCAGAACTGGGGTGAATCGGAATGGGACGCCGATTTTGCCCACATGAAGGCTATTGGCATCGACACGGTGATTATGATCCGGTCGGGCTACCGTAAGTTCATAACATTTCCGTCGAAATACTTGTTGGACAAAGGCTGCTATATGCCTTCGGTCGACTTGCTTGATTTGTTTCTTCGTTTGGCCGCCAAATATAATATGAAGTTTTATTTCGGGCTGTATGACTCCGGAAAATATTGGGATACCGGCGATTTGAGCTGGGAAATTGAAGACAACAAATATGTGATTGACGAAGTTTGGAAAAACTATGGGAGCAAATACAAGAGCTTTGGTGGGTGGTATATTAGCGGCGAAATAAGCCGAAAGACGAAAGGAGCCATTGGCGCATTTCATGCTATGGGCAAACAATGTAAAGATGTTTCGGGTGGGTTGCCAACGTTCATCTCACCGTGGATTGACGGGAAAAAAGCAGTAGAAGCTGCCGGCGGAAACCTTACGAAGGAAAATGCCGTGTCGGTTCAGGAACATGAGCGCGAATGGGGCGAAATATTTGACGGGATACACGATGTGGTTGATGCTTGTGCCTTTCAGGATGGGCATATTGATTATGATGAATTGGATGCTTTCTTTTCGGTAAATAAAAAGTTGGCCGATAAGTATGGCATGCAATGCTGGACTAATGCTGAAACGTTCGATCGCGATATGCCGATCCGCTTTTTCCCCATCAAGTTCGATAAACTTCGGCTGAAGCTGGAGGCTGCCAAACGAGCTGGTTACGACAAAGGAATTACGTTCGAATTTTCGCATTTCATGAGCCCACAGTCGGCTTATTTGCAGGCCGGACATTTGTACAATCGGTATAAAGAATATTTCAATATACGGTAGTGATGAGAACCATTTCGAAGCAACTTCGCTATGTGGAATTTCTGTCGTTTGTGGCAGCCTTGGGCGGGTTCCTTTTTGGGTACGATACCGCTGTCATCTCCGGGACGGTCGACCCGGTTGCCGCACAGTTTGGGCTCGACGATCTGGCTACCGGGTGGTATGTGGGCTGTGCGCTGGTTGGTTCGATTCTCGGGGTGATGTTCGCTGGCCCGCTGAACGACCGGTTTGGCCGAAAAATCGTATTGCTTCTGTCGGCGGTTCTCTTTTTGAGTTCGGCTGTTGGATGTATGATCTCGGCCAACATCTCACAATTGGTCTTGTATCGGATTGTTGGCGGTGTCGGGATTGGGGTCGCTTCGGTTATTTCTCCCCTGTATATTGCCGAAATTTCAATTCCGGAATATCGGGGCCGGCTGGTGGCGCTTTATCAGCTTGCTATAACCGTTGGCTTTCTGGGAGCCTATCTGGCGAACTTTGGATTGCTATCTTACTCTCAATCATTAGTTCAGTCAGGCGCAGTCGAGGGGTTGTACAACAAAATTTTTGCAACAGAAGCCTGGCGTGGAATGTTGGGAATGGAATCGATTCCGGCCGTGTTGTTTTTTGTCATTCTGTTTTTGATTCCTGAAAGTCCGCGTTGGCTGGTTTCCAAAGGGAATGAACATCAGGCATCGGCGATCTTGTCCCGTATTTATGCCCCCGAAGAGGTATCGGTACAGATCAAGAATGTGAAAGACCTCATTTTCGGCGAAGAAAAATCAGACTGGCGGTTGTTGTTTCAGCCCGGGTTCCGGTTAGCTCTTTTTATCGGGGTTGCCTTGGCTATTTTGGGGCAGTTCATGGGTGTAAATGCCGTTTTGTATTATGGCCCTTCGATTTTTAAGGAGAGCGGTTTGTCCGACGGCGATTCGCTGTTCTACCAGGTGATGGTAGGCTTGGTTAATATGTTGACCACCGTGCTGGCCTTGGTTATTATCGACAAGGTTGGGCGGAAACAATTGGTTTATTGGGGTGTCTCCGGAATGATTATTACCCTGATTTTCATTGCCGGATATTTTACCTATGGGAAAGATATGAACATTCCTTCTGTATTTCTGCTGATTTTCTTTTTGTTGTATATTTTCTGTTGTGCTGTTTCAATCTGTGCCGTCATTTTTGTTCTGTTGTCCGAAATGTACCCGATTAAAGTCAGGGGTGCGGCCATGTCGATTGCAGGTCTTTCTTTGTGGATAGGAACCTACCTGATCGGACAGCTTACCCCCTGGATGTTAAGCACATTCTCTGCTCCCGGCACTTTTTTGCTTTTTGCGCTGATGTGCGTGCCTTACCTGTTGATTGTTTGGAAACTGCTTCCGGAAACAACCGGCAAATCGCTGGAAGAAATCGAACAAATGTGGATTGAAAAAGGGAAAAAGTAGATGCGGCTTCCCCAAACTGTTAATCTAATAAAGTAAAGGTTATGAATTTTAAAAAATTATCTGATCAATATAAGGATGAACTGCTGAATAATGTGGTTCCGTTTTGGCTCAATAACTCGCAGGACTTAGATTTTGGAGGGTATTATACCTGTCTGGACAGAGAGGGACGGGTATTCGATACCGATAAATTTATCTGGCTTCAGGGACGCGAGGTCTGGCTTTTTTCGATGTTATACAATCAGGTTGAGCAAAATCCCGAATGGCTGAAGTGTGCGGTTCAGGGCGGTGAGTTCCTGAGAAAATTCGGGCACGACGGGAACCTGAACTGGTATTTCTCGCTTACCCGCGATGGGAAACCACTGATTGACCCATACAACATCTTTTCGTACACATTTGCCACCATGGCCTTTGGGCAATTGAGCAAGGCAACCGGGAACCAGGAATATGCCCGCATGGCTAAGCAAACGTTTGATATCATTCTTTCGAAAGTTGATAACCCGAAAGGGAAATGGGATAAAACGCATCCGGGAACACGCAGCCTGAAGAATTTCGCTTTGCCGATGATTTTGTGTAACCTCGCCCTCGAAATTGAGCATTTGCTTGATCCGGCTTTTCTGCAACAAACCATCGAGACCTGCATTCACGAAGTGATGGACGTGTTTTATCGGCCAGAGCTGGGGCTCGTGGTAGAGAATGTAACTCTGGATGGCCAGTTGTCGGATACCTTCGAAGGGCGTTTACTCAATCCGGGGCACGCTATTGAGGCCATGTGGTTTATCATGGACCTGGGAGTCAGGCTAAACCGTCCGGAGTTAATAGAGAAGGCTGCAAAGATTGCGGTTCAGATGGTTGAGTACGGGTGGGATGAAAAATATGGAGGTATTTTCTATTTTCTCGACCGGCTGGGGCATCCAACTCAGCAGCTCGAATGGGACCAGAAATTGTGGTGGGTTCATATTGAAACCCTGATCTCCATGCTGAAAGGGTATCAGCTTACCGGATCGTCCGACTGTCTGAAGTGGTTTGAAAAAGTACATGATTACACTTGGAGCCATTTCAAAGATCCGGAATATCCGGAGTGGTTCGGGTACCTGGACCGTCGGGGAGAAGTTTTGCTCCCGCTAAAAGGTGGCAAATGGAAAGGCTGTTTTCACGTTCCGCGCGGATTGTACCAAATCTGGAAAACACTGGATAAAATCAACGGATAAGAGCAGATGTTGTCCGGATTGCAGGAAAATAGTATTCGCTGGGTTTTGATATCAGAAATATTCTCCTAACTTTGCGCCACATTTTAAACAACTGTTTATCAACTAAAAATTCGTAAGATGCCAGTAAAAATGAGATTGCAGCGACATGGTCGCAAACGGTATGCTTACTATCACATTGTGATAGCTGATAGCAGGGCGCCACGGGATGGTAGAAACATTGAACGGATTGGTTCATATAACCCGAACACAAATCCAGCGACTATCGATCTCGATTTTGACAAAGCTTTAACCTGGCTTAAAAATGGTGCTCAACCAACCGATACTGTAAGAGCTATTTTGTCTTACAAAGGAGTACTGTACAAAAAACACCTGTTAGGTGGTGTTGCGAAAGGTGCATTCACCGAAGAAGAAGCCGAAAAGAAATTTGCGGCCTGGGTTGCTGAAAAAGAAGCGAAAATTCAGGCTAAAAAAGATAAATTGGCTGGCGATTCAGTTGCTTCGAAAAAACAACGTTTGGAAAGCGAAGCAAAAGTTAATGCAACCCGCGCTGAAGCGATTGCCAAGCGCAATGCTGAGCTTGCTGCTCAGGCTGCTGCGGCTACCGAAGAACCGGCTGCTGAAGAACCAGCCGCTGAAGCTGCTTCGGAAGAAGCTGAAGCTTAATTTTTTGCCGCAAGGCACTGTTTCAGAAACTTGTTTCAAAACAGATAGTGGAAAAGCGATGGAGAAATCTGTCGCTTTTCGTATTTTTACCCGCATGGAAACAATACCCAAAGTTGATTGTGTAAAAATCGGAACGGTACAAAAAACTCACGGAATAAATGGTGAAGTTGTCATCCGGTTTTCCGGCGAGTATTACGACACCGTCGAACAAGCCTTGGTCTTATTTCTCGAAATTGATGGTTTGTTGGTACCTTTTTTTGTTGCCGAAGACGGGCTTCGTTTTAGATCAGGAGAAACTGTAATCACGAAATTTGATTGGATTGATACAGACCAAAAAGCAGCAGAACTGGTCGGGCTTTCTGTTTTCGTAAAAAACGAAGACATTGTTCTGCCCGAGGATGAGTTTCATACCAACCGGCTGGTCGGGTTCACCCTTTTTGACACGAAGCTCGGTCAGATTGGGCCGGTCGTAGAGGTAAACGATTATTCCGGAAACCTGATTATTACAGTTGATTATAGCGGACGGGAGGTGTTGGTGCCACTAAACGAAGATTTTCTGGTTCGGCTCGATGAGGAAACGAAAATGATTGAGCTTGACACCCCCGACGGTATTTTTAATCTGGATGAGCTGGAAGAAGAATAGCTCCCGGGAAGAAAAACGGCATGGGTTTATCGCGACAGACAATTCTATGTTTTTGTTTTGCCAAAATCTTTTTTTGTTTCCTGAAGCAACTTTTGCTTCTGAATTTCATCTAAGAAGCAATATAAAATCTAATTTATGAACATGGAGACAATGAAACCATTATTATTAGCGGTCCTGCTGCTTACAGTTATCGGGTTTACTGCCTGCAATGAAGAAGCAGCCGACGTTTCAGTAGCTGGCGATGCCTACATCATTACAAAAAAAATAGGGCAGGACACCTTGAACGGATTGGCGCTGCACGCCTATTCTTTTAGCGGGTTTACCAACGTAAGTGTAACCTCCGGAACAGATGCAACAAAATCATATACGTTAGGGAAATATTTTGGACAGAGTAACAGCTACTATTACGAAACTCCGACAAATCAATATGCTGCGTCGTTGCCTGTTGCGGGAGCGTATAATTTTACCGCGACATTTGAAAACGGAGAAGTAAAAACGGATCAGGATATTTTGACTACCGATGTTTTGAAGCTGCCCACATTAACCAAGTGCGAGTATAACAGTACCGATCATAAGGCGGAATTGAACTGGACCGTATTGCCGAATGCCAATATCTATGTCGTAAAAATTTACGATGGGAATAACTGGGTTTTTGTGAGCCAAGCGTTACCGGGGGCACAAACAACGTACAGTATTTCCTATCCGGGGAATGGCTGGGACAGCTCGTTCTCTCCGGTTGCCGGAAAGGCTTATACGGTTGTTTTTTGCGCTTTTCGCTACGAAACGAATGGCTCTGATTACGACATTCAGGCAACCTCAGAAATCGAACATTCGCTAACTTGGGGAAGTTAACGGCATGGTCTATTCAGAATAGTTTGTTTTTTGAACGTTCTTTTCTTTGAAATAAGGAGGTTGTTCCTGGTTGATCGTGTTCCTCCGGAGCAGAGTCCTGTGATTGAGGGGCTTTGTTCCGGGAGAAATAGACGACAACGGGGGACAGCCTTTTATTTTGTCGGATAAAAACAGGCATTCGACGGCATTTTACGTTTCCTTAAAGTCTGTTAAAAGCGGTTAATCATTGTTGAATAATTAATCGTTTAATAGTATTTCATTATTTTTGATCTGTTTGAAAAACAAATGATGGGTTGGTATAAATCTTTGCTTTGGGCGTTACTGCTTTTTTCGGTTATGTCATTGTCGGCGCAAACCAATTCGGACGACGAAGAGGTCGACCCGATTTTAATTACCTTGAAGGGTCGCATCCTGAACCTGGACGACGAATCTCCGGTTCCATATGTAAGCATTGTCAACTTTCGGACCCATGGAGGCACTACCACCAACGAGGCCGGCTATTTTACGATGGAAATGCTCAATGTTGACAGCCTGTCGATTTCGGCGTTGGGCTACAGTAAAATGGTTGCCAAGGTTCCGGCGAAACACAATCCCAACGATCTGTTGATTATTTATGCCAAACCAATACGGTTTTCTATCCAGGAAGTAAAGGTTACCGGCGACAAAAAGGGAGCGAATGTGGAAGGAATCCCTCAGGGGAAGAAGGTCGATATCGATCCGCAGCTGAGAGGCGACAGTTACAATAAAAAACCTCCGGTTGTCGCCGCTGTCATAAACCCGCTGAGCTTTATGCAGTATCACCTGAGCAAGTCGGAACGTGATAAACGGGAAACACGTCAGGCAATTATTACAGAAAAACAATGGGAAACACTCTCCAAGTATTACAATAAAGATTTGGTAAAAGAACTGACCGGGTTGAATGATGACGAAGCAGAGTTGTTCATGATTTATTTTAATTCGAAAGGGTTGCTGGCACAACTAAAAACAGAATACGATGTCCGGGCCGCTATTGTCGAGCAGTTTAAGCTTTACCAAAAGGAAAAATCTGAAAAATAATCACTACTGAACGAGTAAAAAATTAAAAAATAGGGGTTACTCCCCGAAGGTTTGGCCCCATGTTGTAAGTTTGTTTTGCGAAAAAACCACAACATGGGTAAAAATACGGAAATAAAATTTGTCGGACAGCCGATTTT
>JAJUGZ010000070.1 GCA_029265715.1 Bacteroidota bacterium | reverse complement strand
TATGTCCATTAATCAACAAAAAATAACATAAAACACTGATTATGTGTGCTTTATAAAAAAACAACAAGAAGCATGGCCCAGCCTTAGGCAACAAAGACGTCAACTATAGACAGAGAAAAAGGGGTTTTTAGAGATGCCCTGTTGTAGTTCCAAATATTCCTGCAACTGTATCATGCCCTAAATAAGCAAGTCCAAATGCAACAAGAAAACCCAAGATAGCTAGAATGAATCCGAATTTCTGACCTCTTCCACTTTGCTTTAGCTCTTCTTTAATGGCATGTTTTTCAAGCTCAATTCGATGGGCGGATTGAATCTCAGCCATTCGCATAATTCGCTCTGCCCCATCTTTAATGATATTATTATAATCCCCTAATATTGAGGGTGGAGGTAGAGGCCCTTTAAAAGACGATTCAGTATGGACAGACAAAGAGGATATTAATTTGATGGCTTCCCTCTTTTTATCGGCAGGAATATATTTGATTAATTCTTCGAGCTCTTGAGGAATATTGTTCTTGTTTTCTAGTTCAGATGAAGAGTTTATAGATTTTTCTTGGGATTGGCTGCTATTTTCTTCCATTTATTTAATATATAATTGTAGTTTTTGCCTCACTTTTTTTTCAATTGCTAAAATATCGTCCCCAATAACCCCCCAGTCATCTTCAATTGCTTTTTGGTCTGCCTCTTCTCCTGATTTTGAATAATTGAAATCAAAATAATTTCCCGCAACATTGAAAATACTTCCTATTCCTTGAAGCGCTGAGGCTCTGGGGAATAAAATATTTGTTTTATATTTTTTTGTCATGGCTGTCATATTAACATGTAGCAAAGGTATAAACGAATTTTAATAGAAGAAGGTTGTAAACTACAATTTAACGAGAATTAAGATAGAATATTTTAATGATAAAAAATCAAGGTAATCAGAAGCTGTTTTAAAACCAGGCCGACAACGCTGAAAAGAAAAGCATCTTTAATACGGTGTTTAAGCATGCCGGCGGCAAGCAGAATAACCGGAGAAGAAAGAGGCAGCAGGTTAAACACAAAGATGGTAATGTTGCCATATTTCCTGATTTCGTATTCCGCTTTTTCGTAACGGTGACGGCCAATTAAATGATCGATAATGCGGGTACTGAGAATTCGCCCGATGAGGTAATCGATGCCTTGTGAGATAATTGCCGTTCCAAGAGCAATCAGGTTCAGGAGCCAGGGATCAAGGCCGGCGTGCAAGTAATAGATGAAAGCCAGCTCAACCGGCATTACCAGAAAGAACAGGTACCCCGATAAATTAACGATCGCAAACGATAATAATCCATGTTCGCGCTCTCCGTAAATATCCATTCCAATTGTCATTGAAGCAATTAAGACGGCCAGAAGCCCCAATAGCACCAACGGGATTAGCTGTTTGATATGTTTCGGGGTTAAGTTCATACGAAAAATTACGTTTGAATAAAAGTAACGGGTTTTCGGAACAAAACATACAAAGAGCTTTGAACATTTCTGCAAAAATTATCGAACAATATCCGTGGCTAAAAAATTTCGTATCGGGAAACCTGCGGGCTGCTTTCTTTTTGTTTGAATGACTTCTGAATGTTGCTCTCTGAAGCTAATTGCGATGCTGAAACGGGCGGAACATTGCTTTTATTAAAGCAATTTTTGTCTCGTTGGTACGAAACGTAATTGATTGGAGTTAGATAATCGGGCTCTGGGTTGCCTGACGATTTGACGAGTTGGACAGCCATTAAATAGTTCGGAAAATTTGGGGAACTTGTCAGTATTTCATCAGGAACAGCGGTATTGACAACAATCCTTTTGTCTGAACATCCGGGTTGGGTAAAGAGTAACAGGTATTCGCTGTTGTAATTTAGCTCGAACCGAAACCGTCCGTTCGGATCAAGTTGTTTTTTTTGGGGCGTCCCGCCGTTCGGACAAATTTCGATGACCGTATTCTCAGTAGTTCCGTTTTCGGAGAGAACCTTGCCTGAAATGGTAAAATATTTCCGGTTCTGGGCCGAAAGGTTTTGAAGAGAAAAAGCTGTGATAAGTACGAGTAGAAAAAACAGATACTTCATCAGATCTTTTTGTTTTGGTCTGATGCGAAAATAGCATTATTTCTACCTGACAATCAGCTTGTCGACCTAAACACCCACCATAATTAGCAAAGAATGGTTTTGAAATAGCAATTAACATGTTTGAACTATCAAATCATCACAATTGCTCCTTTAGCCAGTCCGGACGATTTGATGTTATGCCCTGAATTTGTAATTTTTTTAGCCGCT
The DNA here is from genome assembly GCA_029265715.1 of Bacteroidota bacterium. Classification (GTDB taxonomy): domain Bacteria; phylum Bacteroidota; class Bacteroidia; order Bacteroidales; family Prolixibacteraceae; genus Aquipluma. The sequence goes on along the minus strand of JAJUGZ010000070.1, from coordinate 18,047 downwards.
GTGCTTCTTCAACCGAGTCAACGGTCCATGCAACAATCGTCAGGTTTAACTTCCGGGCCATTTGTACAGTCTTGTCGTCAATCAGCGTATAATGCAAATCCAGACCGTCGAGCCCAATTTCTGAAGCCTCTTTTATTTTTTCGGCCAAACCATCTTTAACACTGGAAAGCCAATAACAGTTATTCTCCGGAAAGAGCTTTTTCACGTCTGCGATTGTTTGCCAATCGAAAGCAATGAACGTTAGCTGTTCTTTTTTTCCACTTTTTTCGACAATCTCTTTCAGAAAAGGTAAAATTTCTTTTCCGCATTTTATTTCAATAACTAATTTCTTGCCTGACGGGACGGTTTCGATCATTTCTTCCAGAAACGGAATTTTTTCGCCCCGGTATTTTTCGTTTTTAAACGAGCCGGCATCCAATTGACGAAGTTCGTCGGCGGTTGTCTCTGCTACGTTCATGTCTTGCCCCGTGGTCCTCTTCGTATTGCCATCGTGGATAACCATGATCCGGTTATCTTTTGACAGGTGAATGTCGAGTTCGACGGCATCAGCCCCCAGTTCCCAAGCCAGTTTTGCGGCTGCGACTGTGTTTTCCGGAGCTAAATACGATGCGCCCCGGTGAGCAATAAAACTTATTTGCGCCTTACCTGATGAGACCAGGAAAATAGCAGCGAGCGTTAAAAGGTATTTCATTTGCGCCTGTTTTCTTTTTGCTAAGATAACTTTATTACGAGCATATTGGATCCGATGTCGTTAATCTCTGATTAATTTTTGTAAAACAAATGGGGCATCGAGGGATTTATTGGCAGGAATCATATATTTGCGAAAATGCTTCGGATTAAACAACATATCGCTTTTTTCTCTGTATCAATAGCCATCCTGGCCTTATTGCTGCATGGTATTATTCCGCATCACCATCACGAAATTCTTTCCGGCGGCGGCGAAAACTGTGGGCTACACAGCAAAAAATCTATTTCTCGGGTTTGTTCGGTTGGAGTCGACTCACCGGTTGACACAGAACACCACTTGGTGCATTTTTCAAGCCTGAATGGCGAAAAGTCGAAATCGGGCATTCAGCTTGTTTGGATGGTAATCTTAATTACCTGTTTGTCTATCAGGCCCATCTTAGCTGTGATTCGTTTCAGGGAAAATCGGGCACCCGGGATTCATTATAATTATAATACTTCTTCGTTTTTGCGGGGACCTCCATCTTGCTTTAATTTCCAATAAAATAGAGTTAACTTTCTTTCCTGAAAGAAAAAATATTTCTGATTGTGGATTTCCCGGTTCCGGTCAACCAATAAGATTGTTATGGTATGCCCGGTCACTGGTTTAAATAAAAAATATGAAGAATTTATATTGTGGGTTATTTGCGCTTGTGTTGTTGGCAGCCTGTCAGCACAGCTCAAAAAATCACGGACATGAATCCGACCACGAGGTTCAGATACATGCCGAAGAGTCAACATCAGCTACCATATACTCCGGAAATTATGAACTTTACGCCGAAATTCCTCAACCCGGTTCAACAGGCGAATCAAAAATTCTGGTTCATTTAACAAAGTTGGATAATTATTCGCCGGTCGAAGCCGGAAAACTGACCCTTTCGATCGGAGGGCAGCAAGTAGCAGTTGTGGATAAGCCGCTAAGTAAGGGTATTTTCGAGTTGCCCCTCAATGTATCGGCAGGGAACATGTCGTTGAAATTCGTTCTGGAAACTTCCACAGAGACGATTGTCTTTGAAAGCCAGCCGATTGAATTGGAGCACCATCAAGAAGCAGAAGAACATGGGCTTGAACCCACCGGAAGCATCCGTTTTACCAAAGAACAATCGTGGAACGGCAATTTCAGGGTCGAACAAATTATTCCGGAGCCGTTTGGCGAAGTGGTAAATTGCTCGGGCGAAATCCTGGTGGCCCCGGGCGACGAACTAATTGTTTCTGCCCGCACCCCGGGAACCGTCAGGTTAGGGCCCGAACCCTGGATGGTCGGTTCTGTTGTCAAGTCCGGAGAACAGTTGATGGTTGTTGTTGGCGACCAGGTTGATGAGAATTTGCGTACCCGTTATGAAAAAGCAAAAGCAACTCTTGACGCCGCAAAAGCAAATGCAAAGCGAGCCGATAAATTAATAAAAGACAAGATCATCTCGCAAAAACAATACGAGCAGATTCAGGCCGAGTCAAAGCAGGCGCAGGCCGAATTTGATGCCGTTTCGAAGAACTATTCATCCGGAGGGCAACGCATCATGTCGCCGGCCAATGGAGTTGTCGCCCAAATGTTGGTCGGCGAAGGTTCGTTTGTTAACAGCGGCGATCCCCTGATGGTAATCCGGCAAAACAGGAGCTTTGTGCTGAAAGCGAACCTGCCCCGTTCGAAAGGGGAACTGTTCGAGCAGATTTCAGATGCTGACTTCATCCCGGGAAACAGTTCCGAGCCTGTTTCTGTCAGTGGAAGTGGCGGACATCGCATTCATTTGCAGGAAGTCGGCACCAATGCTTCGGCTTTCCTTCCGGTTTATTTCGAGTTACCATCGTCCGGCTCGATTTCGGTTGGGCAATATGCCGAAGTTTTCCTGAAAACAAAAGGTGGAGAAGCAGCGCTGTCGGTTCCGGTATCGGCACTGATCGAGCGTTCGGGCGTGTTTTGTGTGTACATTCAAACAGGAGGCGAGCAATATGCTGAACGGGATGTTCAGACCGGGCGCCGCGATGCATTCCGTGTCGAAATCGTATCGGGATTGAATGCAGGAGACCGGGTGGTCACCAAAGGCGCGGCCCGCGTTCGTTTAGCGTCGATGACAAATGCCGTTCCGGCCCACACGCATTAATGCCCTGTTAACCTTAAATACAGAAAAAGATGATTAATAAAATAATCCGCTTTTCGCTCGATAACAGGCTGTTTGTGATGGTGGTATCGGCGCTGGTTATCGTTTATGGGGTGTGGTCGGCCCAGAAAATGGATGTGGATGTATTTCCGGACCTGACCGCCCCGACAGTAACCGTGATGACCGAAGCGCACGGGCTGGCTCCTGAAGAAGTTGAAAAGCTTGTCAGTTTCCCTATCGAAACGGCCGTAAACGGATCAACCGGAATCCGGAGGGTTCGGTCGTCGTCGGCCCAAGGTTTCTCGCTGGTGTGGGTCGAGTTCGACTGGGGAATGAATATCTACAATGCCCGGCAGATCGTAAGCGAGAAATTACAGGCACTAGCCGGGCAATTGCCCGACGGTGTTGGTCAACCCATATTGCTGCCACAGGGCTCGATCATGGGCGAAGTTTATATTTTCGCCATGACCGCAGAAAAGACCCCACTGCTTCAGTTGAGGACCATTGCCGACTGGGAGGTCAGACAGGCCTTGTTGTCTACTTCAGGAGTAGCACAAGTGACTGTATTTAGCCGTGAACAAAAAGAATATCAGGTTTTACTCGACCCCGGACGAATGGCCCACTATGGAGTTAGTTTAAACGAAGTGACCACCGTTTTGCCCGGTTCGGCAACCAATGCTACCGGCGGATTTGTTGAGGAATACGGCAACCGGTACGTGGTTCGGGGCATTATGCGCACTAACGATCCGGATAAACTGGGACAAACCGTTTTACGAACTGCCGACGACGGTACGCCGGTTCGACTGGTCGACGTGGCCGAGGTAAAGACCGGAGCGGCTCCGTTTATCGGCGAAGGCGCTTACAATGGCAACGATGCCGTGATAGTGCTGGTTACCAAGCAGCCAAACGTCAATACCGTCGAACTGACTGCCGAAATTGAGCGACGGCTCGAAACTGTGAAAACGAACCTTCCGGAGGATGTTCAGATTCACACCGATATTTTCAAACAAGCCGATTTTATAGAAAGTTCGGTATCGAACGTCAAGCGCGCGCTGATCGAAGGATTTGTGCTGGTGGTCATTATCCTGGTCATTTTTCTGATGAACATCCGCACCTCATTTATTTCACTGGTTGCCATTCCGTTGTCGCTGCTGGTCACGGTGATCGTGCTGAAGCTGATGGGCTACGGCATCAATACCATGGTACTGGGCGGGATGGCCATTGCCATCGGTTCGCTGGTCGACGATGCCATTGTCGATGTGGAAAATGTTTATAAGCGCTTACGACAAAACTCCCTGTTGCCGCACGAGCAGCAACTTCCGAAGAAAACCGTCATTCTGAATGCGGCCATGGAGATCCGTTCGTCAATCATTAATGCAACGCTCATTATTATCGCCGCGTTCATCCCGTTATTCTTTCTCTCCGGAATGGAAGGGCGCATGTTGCGGCCACTGGGGCTGACATACATTATATCGTTGTTCGCATCGCTGGTGGTAGCTTTGACGGTTACCAGCACGCTCGAATCGTATTTGCTGACAAACGACCGGTTGTTGAGAAAGCATGCTGCCGGTAGTTTCCTCGAACGTAAACTGACCGCTGGTTATCGCCGGCTGATCGAATGGCTGCTGCCGAATCGAGTGGTTATCTTGTTCGCATCTGTTGCTTTGTTTGTTGGATCCATGTTTGTTTTGGCTGGCTTCGGACGAAGTTTCCTGCCTTCGTTTAATGAAGGAACGCTTACGATCACCACCAACACGCTCCCGGGAATTTCGTTCGAGGAAGGTTCGCGCATCGGGCACGCGGTAGAAACAGCCATGCTTTCGGTTCCGGAGATAAAAGCGGTCGAACGTCGCACCGGACGGGCCGAATTGGCCGAACATTCAGCCGGCATCGAGGTGTCGGAGCTCGATGCGCCATACGAACTTTCCAACCGCCCGAAAGAGGAGTTTCTGGCTGATTTGCGGGCCAAACTTTCCACAATCCAGGGCATTTCGTTCGAAATTGGCCAACCCATGAGCCACCGGATCAATCACATGCTTTCCGGGAGCAAGGCGACAATCGCTATCAAAATTTTTGGCGACGACCTCCGGAAAATGTATAAGCTTGGAAAAGATATCGAGCGCGAAATAAAAGATATACCCGGATTGGTTGACTTAGTTGTTGAGCAACAAATTGATATTCCGCAAATACAAATCAAACCGCGCTACGACATGCTGGCCAGTTATGGTATTCCGGTTAGTGAACTGGCCCAATTTATTGAGGTGGGCTTTGGAGGCGAAAAGGTCGGGACTATTTTCGAAGGCGAGCGTTCGTTCGATCTGGTAGTCCGGCTTCGCGATGCCGACAGGAACACTCTGGAGGCCATGCGCGAGGCTTTGATTGATACGCCCGACGGACGAAAAATACCGCTCAGTTTTGTGGCCGATATCCGCACCGCAAGTGGGCCGAATACGATAAACCGTGAAAATGTGCGCCGGAAATTAGTGGTTTCGGCCAACGTTTCCGACCGCGATGTACTGAATGTTGTAAAAGATATTCAGTCCCGGATCAAACAGAACATTGAACTTCCGAAGGGTCTGCAAATCGACTACGGCGGTCAGTTCGAAAGTGAGGCAAGTGCTTCGAAAACACTGCTGCTGGCTTCCGTTCTGTCGCTCCTGATCATCTTTTTGCTGCTGTTTCAGGAATTCCGCGAATTATCGACCACCTGGATTGTTCTGCTCAACTTGCCGCTGGCACTGATTGGCGGGGTGTTCTCTATCTCCATAACTTCCGGAGAATTGAATATCCCTGCAATTATCGGGTTTATTACTTTGTTCGGGATTGCAACACGCAACGGTATTTTGCTTGTTTCCAGATACAACCATCTTAAAACAGACGGGCTGAAACTACAACAGCTGATTGTTGAGGGCTCGTCCGACCGGTTGATCCCGATTTTGATGACGGCGCTAACTGCCGCGCTGGCCCTGATCCCGATGGTGCTGGCTGGCGGAAAACCTGGGAATGAGATACAGAGCCCGATGGCTGTCGTTATTCTGGGTGGGTTGCTCAGTTCTACATTTTTGAACCTGGTGGTTGTCCCACTGATGTTTTACATGAAAGAAAACCGTCAAATTTTAACGCATGCCAGCCATGAAGAATAAGGTAGATTCAGGATTCAGGATTCAGGGTTCAGGTAGTGGCCCCCGGGTGGCTTTGGGCTCGCGACTCACTACTCGTTACTCGTTACTTCTTTTTTTTCTCCTGATAGCCGGGTCCCTCTCGGCTCAACAGTCTCTGTCTGATTTTTTGCAGCAGGTAGACCGAAGTAATCCGGAGCTAAAAGCCCTGCGGGCAAAAACTGATGCAGCCAAAGTGAGTGCAAAGACCAGATTGACACCCAATGATCCGGAACTGGAATACGAATACATGCCGGGGAAGACGCACGAGGCCGGTACGCGAACGACGTTGCGGGTGAGGCAGCAAATTGATTTTCCAACGGTATATTTCAATAAAAGCAAACTGGCAGTCATCCAGGAAAATTCGTTGGAACAAGAGTTTCGTGTTTCCCGTAGGCAAATTTTGCTCGACGCCGCCCGATTGTACAACAGGCAAGTGTATCTCTCCAAAATAATCCTGTTGACCGAGATGCAGGCCACCCGTACTTCCGCGTTACTGGATGCCTGGCAGAAAAAAATGGTACAGGGAGATGCCACGGCTCTTGATTTGCAGAAAGTAAAACTGGAAGCCATCAGTACAAAGAATGAGTTGCGGCTGGCTCAAGAGGAACAAAACCGGAATCTTGAATTGTTGCGGGTTATTTGTCCGGATAAATCGCTGGATTTTCAGTATGTCGATTATATTGCGTATGAAATTCCCGATGATAGTCTGGTCGCCCGGTATCTGGAGTCCGATCCGGAATTGGCCCGGGCCAATGCTGAAACAGAGTTGTCCCGGCAGGAGCTCAACGTGGCAAGGTCGGAAAAACTTCCGGGGTTTTCGTTCAGCTACGGCTACGAAGAAACTCCGGGGCAACATTATACCGGGCCCGGTGTCGGGCTTCGGCTCCCGTTGTGGCAAAACCACAACCGGATAAGAGCCTCAAAAGCTGCGTTGGCTTTTTCTGAAGAAAAGCAAACGGAACTCCGGTTAAAACGAAGAGTTGAAATACAGGGGAAATTCAACCAAGCTAAGACACTGAAGGCCAGCGCCAATGAAATACAGCAAGCCCTCACAGAAACCGATTCGTCCGGATTACTGGGGACAGCACTTGATGCAGGAGAAATTTCGTTGATCGATTATTTTACCGAGCTGAACTTTTTTCATAAACTGCAAACCCAGTTTCTTGGCCTTGAGCTCGAATATCAGCAGGTGATGACCGAGCTGGACAGCGTGAACTGGTAACTGCATTTCTTTTAAATAGAAAGGGCGACTGTTGAGATTGATCAATAGTCGCCCTTCAGTTTTTAACTTTCCCCTTGGCTTATCTACTTGATTTAATCGATGTAAGAAAAAAGGAAGAAAGGGATGTTTTTATTAATTACCGACTCTCCCCAAGCCCGCTGCTCTCGCTTCACCCTTCTACGTGTCGAGAGGGGTAACGTCCTGCTACAGGACGTGGGGAGAGTGGTGTTTATGATGCGATAATATTTCGCTTGCCATTTTGTGTTTAAGCGTTAGATCGAACTCACGTTGATTTAGTCTGATGAAAGTTATCGCTTGTTTCCATGGTAAAGTTAAACTCGGCAAAAACTTTTTGGAAGACCATTTCAGAGGTTCCGAGCAGGGCCGACTGGTCGCCAAAATCGGAAATCGTAATGCGCGTATGTCTGGAAATTTTTTCGAGACATAATCGGTTTAACGATTGCTGAACGGAGGAGAGTACATACTGGCGGGCTTTTGAAATCGGTCCGCTGAGTACAATCACTTCCGGGTTCAGTAACTGGATGATGTAAGATAAACCCTTCCCCATCGCAATTCCAACTTCATTCAGAATGGAAATAGAAAATTCATCGCCGCCGCGGGCAGCAGCAATCACATCTTCCGGGGTTATTTCGTCTGGCCTGTTTTTAAACTGGTTGAGCAATGAGGATATTTCGTTGCCGGCAAATCCCTGTCTGACCATTTTCATGATGGTGTTTGATGAGGCAATTGTTTCCAGGCATCCCCGTTTGCCACAAATGCACAAATCACCATTTTCGACCATCGGTATGTGCGAAAATTCTCCGGCAAATCCTCTAAATCCGCTATAAAGCTGTCCGTTTACGAAAATACCCAGACCAAGTCCCCAACTCCAGTGAATGATAATTGCATCTTTCGCGCCTTTCGCTGCACCAAAATAGAATTCTCCATAAGCATGCATCCGGGCATCGTTGTCAACATAAACTGGCTTGCTGAAACGGTGCTTTAAGTTACGGTGTATGTTTTGATAATTTTTGTCTTTGATGGTGTAATTAATACCGGTTTTCGAATCTATTAATCCCGGCATATCAACGCCTACGCCATAAATCCGTTCACGGGGAATTTGATACGTTTGAGCTAACAGTTTTGAAGCTTCGTACAGTTTATCGACCAATTCCGGGTCGTCGATATGGGTTTTGACTTCGGTTATGGGTGTTACAAATTTATTGCAGGCATCCACGATGACCAGATTGGCCGAATAACGTGCAATGTCGCAGGCTATCACATAAAACCCATCATCGGGCAGCCCGTACAGAACGGGCTTGCGCCCTCCGCTCGACTCTCCTGTCCCCAAATTTTTGACAAAACCACTATCGGTTAAGTCGTTTAGTAACTGGATGCAAGTGGGAAGGCTTATTTTTAGCCACTTGCTTAGTTCCGGGGCCGATGCGGTTCCGTAGGTATGGAGCAAACTCAATACCTTTCTTTTCTGGCGGATTTTATTCATCTCTGCCGATGAAAGATTTTTTAAGCCGGAGTCACTCGATGACAACATAAGTATCTGATAGCTTGACGAAATCCTACAAAAATGAGACGGGTCTCAAAATTATTAAAATCTTTTACTTCGACCGGGTAGTTTGTAAGGAAAATTAAGTTCTTGCCTAACGAGTTTAAATTAAGCTGTGATCTGGCAGACAAGCCGATCGTTTAATAATTACGAGTCGCCTTGATCTGGAACGACCAATCAAAAAAGGGGATGGCCCTCACCATCCCCTTCAGCAAGTTGCCTCAGGCAACCCTTATTCAGATTTAACGAACCCTTCGGTTTATTGACCTTCACCGTAATCAGGAGCTTTTTTATCCCACCATACCCGCTGGGAGTTTAGAACCGATCCTTGGTTGTCATCAGCAGTAAAGCCTTGCGCATTCAATGCTGAATTCCAGTTTGCCAAGTTCTTTTCGATAGTCGGTGTTGTCCATGGGAAACGACGTGGAAGCTTTAATACAGTTCCTGTTGCCGTGTAAGGTTCCCAAGCCCAGATTGTACTGTTTTTCTTTGGAAATCCGGTGCGGCGGGTAACAGCAACCATTTCATACGGATTATCAAACAAGTTCACAATCTCCTGAAGAATAATCTTTTCAACATTTTTAGGATCGCCTGCAATGTATTTTACATTGTCCTTGGCCAGTAAGGCATCAGCTTCTGTTGATTGTAGCGCTTTGCTGTCGTAATCAGGGATCTGTGCTTTTTTAGCTCTTGCATCGTAGTTTGCGAGCGAAAGGCGAATACCTTTTTCGTACCAGTCTTTGGCTGATCCAATTCCGGAGATATACCCCTTTTCGATGAATTCGGCCAAGTACAAGCAAACTTCAGGAGCCCCCAATACATAGTTTATATATTCACCATTACGTCCAGCCTGTTTTGGTTTAATGAAATTATATTCAACAAAAGGCAATCTGTTGTAGTGGTTATTATTCGAATCGATTAAGGCCGAACCAAAATAATCCGTAACACCCGAACTATCTGGAGCAACTGGTCCTCCAACCAGTCGATCCCAAGGGTCATCAACCGGAAGTTTTGCAAAACGAGGCAAGACCACACCTGGCGTATTCTTTAATGCCGTAATTGCAGTCTCGGTTAATGCATTTTCCCTGAATGTAAGCCTCAAGCGAGGATCTTTATTGGTACGCATGTAAAGGCTATAGTTTTTGGATGGAGCATAGTTTTCGATCCAAAGACTGTTACTACCGCCAGGTCCCATTTCCTGAGTGCCAGGCGCCCAGATTGCCTGATGGCCGGATTCGGTAATCAGCAACAAATTGCCATTTGCATCTTTTTTAGAGATAATACTATTCAGAACTTGTTTCATCTTTGCATTATCAGCAACTTCCAAACGGGCTGCGATTCTCAATTTCAAGCTGTTTGCATAGCGGGCCCATTTTTCCCAGTCACTTAAGTACATGAAGTCTTGGTTCCCAATGCTGATTTGATTAGAACTTGATGTCAGCACATTAATTGCGTCATCAAGTTCAGCAAGCCATGTATTAAAAAGTTCTTCCTGTGTGTCGAATTTGGGTTCAAGGTTCCCTCCATAACGGGCATCGACAGCTTCGCTATAAACCATGCTGCCTTGCCAGTCGGTAGCACGGATTCCAAGTTGGATAACCGGGATCTTGGTTACTGCCCTGAATGCTTTGTATATTCCTTTCTGCTCCTCCGGCATGTTATCGATACGATTTTGAATTTCTCTCATATCAATCATTACGTCGTAGAGCGGAATTCCGCCTAAGGCGCCGGTATTGTTAAAATCGCTGCTGGTACCGCCATTGGCAACAGTTACCTGCGAAAAACGCCAGAAATAAACACTGTTGTTGTAAAACCATTGCAAATATTCATCTCCGGCACTTTTATAAAGGGCATCGGTAAAAAGGTGCGTCAAATCCGGATTGTTGATTTCTGCCGGATTCAGATTTGTGTCAGCAAAACGGTCGGTACAATTTGTTAGCAATAAGCCCGAAAGTAAAGTAACTGACAGTATTTTATATATCTTCTTATTATTCATAACTGATAATTTTCAATGATTAAATACCCGGGAATTATTTTACAAGGAAAGGTCTAAGCTAACACCCAAGGTTCTGACATAAGGTATTTGTTGCCATTCATGAGCAGAACCCGCTTCGTTACCTCTTACGCTAAACGGATGCAAGTTGTCCTTCAATGTTTTATACAAAAATCCAAGGTCGCGTCCGAAAAGGGTTACATTAGCAGAAGAGATCCCGATCTTGTTGCACAAGTTTTTAGGAACTCTGTAAGCAAGAGACAACTGCCGGAACCCGATGTAGGAGTTTTCTTGAAGGACTGCGTCGTTGATCACACCACCTCCCCATGAATTGTTCTTCCAATGCCACCAAGCGCCATGCACTGGTTCGACCAACCCTTGTTCGTAGGCTTCTTTATAAGTCATTCCACTTACATCGTTGTTTATAACCTGCCCTGTAGAAGTCTTCATTTTTACGATGGTTCCCGGTTCAAATACGCCTTCCGGAATATATCCGTCCTGATACGTATTTCCAGTCCAAGAACTGGTCCATTGGAAACCGCCATGTTCGAGGTCGCGGTAAGCCAAGGTTGATTCAAACAACCCATAGGCCGTACCATACCGGCCAGAGTAGGTTGAAATATCACCACCGATTTTGATATCGAACAATGCTTCGAGACGGAAACTCTTATAGGTAAAACCGGTCAACACGCTACCTGTAAAGTCAGGATTCATATTTCCCACAATCGATTTTTCATAGCTCCGGAACATGTATCCACCGCGTTGTGATGCATTCCAGCGTAAAAGTGGCATACCATTTTTGGGGTCGTTTGGATTGCTGGTGTTGTTATAAACGGCAGGCTTAGAGTCTGACATTAAAACACCATAGTCTCCTCCAACAATTGCCACGGTTCCAATACGGGTGTTACCGTAGTTCCAGCTTTCGTACAAATTATATTCGGTAATGTCCCCATACAGATCTATAACTTTATTCCGGTTCCGAGCATAGTTCAAGGTTAAGTCCCAACTAAAGTCTTTCATTTTTATCGGGACTAGATTGACTTGAATTTCCACCCCTTGGTTTTGAATATTACCTGCATTAATCAACTGACCGCTAACCCCGGTATAGAAATTTTCGGGGATACTCAAAATTTGGTTGTAAGTGTTTTCTTTGTAATATGCTACATCAAATCCGATACGGCTGTCTAACAACTTTCCTTCCAATCCGAATTCGATAGACTTTTTATCTTCAGGACGAATATTCAGGTTGGGCATTGTGTTGTTTTTAAAACTGTAGCGTGGCAGGTCGCCATTGTAGCTGATAACAGTTCCGGTTCTTGAAAATCCAGGATTGATGTCATAAATGTTATAGTCGTTCCCGACATGCGCCCAAGATGCACGAAGTTTTCCGTAATTGACCCATCGTGGCATTTCGAAGGTTTCGGAGAATAACCAAGAGGTGCTGACTGATGGGTAGAAGTAGCTGAATGTACCACTCCCATCGGCATAAACCAGTGTCGATGACCAATCGTTACGTCCGGTGATACTTAAGAAAAGCTGGTCTTTGTATGATAAATCCGAGAAGAACATAATTGACTCAAGTATTTTAGTCCCATCAACGCCGGCTTCCTGTCCTGGTTCGTTTTTGCTATTAGCCAGAGAGTAGTTTCCTGGAACAATTAACCCTCCGTTTGTCCAAGCTCCAGTATAACTGTTCGCTGTTTCCCAATGTTCGCCCACAACCGAAAGTGAAGCATCCAGACTGTTCTCAAATTGTTTGTGGAAGTTTAACCACAGCTTCGCATCATATTGTTCTTTTCTGGAATGTTTCAATGTATAACTGCCACCAGCATTTCGGTATCCACTACCTAAGATCTTTTCTTCAGATTTGATATAGTAATTATTCAGGTAGCCATCAACAACGGCATTAAACCAATCAGTTACATTTAGTTTGAGTTTACCGGTTAAACGAAGAGATTCTTCGATTCGAGACCGTGAGTTTTCATAGATATCAAACCAAATGTCTGCACCAGGAATGCTTGCTCCCGGATCGTTGTAATCGGCCTGCGGAATACCGCCATGTTCGGCTTTGTAATGTTTCCGCCAGTATGAAGTATTGTAGTTGCGGGCCCAGTTCCCGGTGATAAAGTTTTGCATCATGTACTGTGGCGGGTTTTTGGGGTTCGAGTTTGAATAACTTATACCCAGCTCAGCGCTCAAGTATTTATTGAAATCCCTGGTAACTTTTGAATACACCGATTCGCGTGTAAACGTATTCCCGGGATAATTTCCCTTTTCGTCAAAATGTGATAATGAAATCAGGAATGTCGAATTTTCACCGCCTCCATCCAAAGTGACATTAGTATCTGACTGGTAACCAGCCTGAAAAGCATCGATTGCATTATTCGGTTGAGGGTCGTAAGTGATCCAGTTATTTTCATAGTCGCGCACCCTCGATCCATCCATTTTGTGGCCAAAACTTAGTGGAACCCACCAGTCACCTGATGCTCCTTCCAGATAAGGCTCTCCTTGTGCATTTATCAGAAATGAGTTTTGTGGTGCATAAATATCCTCATATCGACTGTCGTATCCTGGAGGCGCTCCTTCTCCGTAAACGTTCTGGAAGGCTGGTCCATCATAAACGTCTTTAACATTAAAACGCTGAGAGATGTGAACACCCAAGTCTTTTCGTTCTTTCCCTTTTTTAGTCGTAATAACAATGGCACCATTCAAGGCCCTTGACCCATAAAGAGCAGTAGCGGCAGCGCCTTTCAGCACAGAGACTGATTCAAACTCATCGGAATTTAGGTTTTTTAAGTCGTTTCCCCAGTCAACTCCACCCCATTGAGAACCTCCAGAAACAGCATTGTCGATAATGACACCATCAACTACGAAGATTGGCATGTTGTTTCCTTTCAGGGTCGAGTTACCGCGGATCGTGATCTTGGTGCCTCCGAAAATACCACCTTCGGATGGTGCAATATCAACACCAGCAGCACGGCCTTGAAGTGCATTAACCGGGCTAATAGTAGTGGACTCGGCTAGTTTGCTCCCATCAACCTGGGTGACAGCATAACCCAAGGCCTTGGCCTCTCGCTTGATACCAAGCGCTGTTACAACCACTTCATCGACGGCAATGTCTTCAGCACGCAATTTTACATCAATAACAGTTCTGTTATTGACTGGTTCTTCAACCGTTTTCATTCCAACGAATGAAAAGATAAGAGTAGACTTTCCGGAATTTACATTGATTGTAAACTTCCCGTCGGCATCAGTTAGTGTCCCATTTGAAGTACCTTTTTCTGCAATGGTTACTCCTGGTAGTCCAAGTCCATCAGACTCGGATACGACTGTTCCGGACACCTTAAACTGTGCCATGGCATTTCCTATTAATGCGATGAACGTCGCGATCAATAATAAAACCTTTCGCATAAGAAGTAATTTTGGTTAAGATTAAGAAAACTGATTATTTGAGATTTATTGGGATAGACCCTCTAAGTCAACTTCTGAAAATACTTTCTGAAAAACCATCTCTGCAGTTCCAAGTAAGGCAGATTGGTCGCCCATCTCCGAAATGATCAAACGCGTATTCCTGGATATTCGCTCCAGGCACAATCGGTTAAGTGATTGTTGTACAGGCGAGAGCACATACTGGCGAGCCTTCGATAAAGGGCCGCTTAGTACAATTACTTCAGGGTTTAGCAACTGGATGATATACGAGAGTCCCTTGCCCATGGCAGTGCCGATTTCGTGCAGGATGGAAATAGAAAATTCATCGCCTTCACGGGCGGCCAGGATAACGTCTTCCGGAGTTATTTTTTCCGGCATGTCTTTAAATTTATTCAGCAACGATGATATTTCATTGTCTCTGAATCCCTGTTGTACACGCTTCATAATGGTATTTGACGAGGCGATTGTTTCGAGACAACCTCTTTTCCCGCAAATACACAAATCGCCGTTTTCAACCATAGGGAGGTGTGAGAATTCTCCGGCAAAGCCATTGTACCCACTATATAACTGTCCGTTTAAGAAAATGCCCAATCCCAGCCCCCAACTCCAGTGTATAATAATCGCGTCTTTAAATTCTTTGGCTGCTCCAAAACAAAATTCGCCATGGGCATGCATCCGGGCATCGTTATCGACATATACAAGCTTGTTGAACTTTTGTTTTAAATCACGCCTGATATTCTGGCGTTTTTTATCTTTTATAGTATAATTGACACCAGCCTTGGAATCAATCAGCCCGGGCATATCGGCACCTAACCCATAAATCTTTTCATTGGGAATGTGATATTTTTCGATGAGCTGAATGGATGTGTCATAAAGTTTGTCAACCAGCTCCGGATCATCGATGTGGGTTTGAACCTCAACAATTGGGGTTGCAAAGTGGTTATAACAGTCCATTATAGCTAAGCTGGCAGAATATCGCGCAATATCGCAGGCGATGACATAAAAGCCATCTTCAGGCAGCCCGTACAGATTTGGTTTCCTTCCGCCACTTGATTCGCCGGTCCCCAGATTTTTGATATATCCGGCATTAAGCAAGTCGTTAAGCATTTGGATGCAGGTGGGCAAACTTACTTTTAGCCATTTGCTGAGCTCAGGCGCTGATGAATTCCCGTGGCTGTGCAGCAAGCTGAGAATCTTTTTCTTTTGCCTGATTTTATTCATCTCGGCATTAGAGATATTTTTTGCATCAAAATCAACGTTAGGCGACATGGTTGTGGTTTAAGAATAAACGATGAAATTGCTGAAAGAACTTCAATAAAGTTATTAAAATATTTTATAAAGATTGCAATTCTAATAAAAAAAATATTTAGTACTTGTTTCATTTATTTACAATATTATCCATCTCACTCCATGTATCATGCTGTTTATTAGATCTTTATGTGATTTACTGTTTTTTAACAATCTGCGAGGTATCTCCGTTGAAGAAGACATTTTTCTACTCATGAAGGCTGAATTTATATTCAATAACTGTGGTCCGGAAGTAATTCAACTGAGGGCTTCGCGAACCCGGCCACACGGAGAGTGACCCCGAAAGATATCCTATTGAAAGAATAGAATAAATTCTGAAAATATTGGTGGGGTGAATTCCTGTTTGGTTGTATTGAGAATAATTTTATCTATAACTTTCAGAAAAAAATGATATAACAAAAAAGAACCAAAATGAAGACGTTGATTGTATGTGTGGTATTTCTGCTAAGTTTAAGTTTTACCAGTCGGGCCTGTGAGATAAAATTCAATATTTCAGGGGAAAAGAAAGAAGTGTATAAAGCTGGCGAAGAGTTGATTGTTGAAGTGACAGTTACTTATACACACCGGGTTTGTGAGTTGGAACTTTCTGACTCGAAGTTTACCTATGAAGGCATGAAAATTCTGGGGGCTACGGGCTGGAAAGAAAAGTCTCCCGGAATTTATTCCCGTCAGGTGAAAATCCAATTGCTTCCTGATGGGAAAGAAGAGGCGGTTTTGAATTTAAGCCGGAAATGTCATAAAGAAGGTGGTTTTGCCAGCCTCACGCTCAAAAAGTCTCAATCTAACAGTTAAAATGTTCGCAACCATAACGGAATTAACCCACAAACCGGGCCGCCTGCCGCAATTTCTTGCTGCACCGTTCGTATTGTTTTGCACTTCGGTTTTTGCAGAACAACGGCATCAGCCTGATTGCGACCTCTGCAATGTTGCCGGCTGTGGGCAGCATACACCAGGTGGAATAGCCTCCGCAAACGAGTGGTCGGGCTTGGTTTTTATTGCCCTGCTAATTGTTTTGATGGCTTATTATTTTTTTCGCAGATATCGTTCGAAAGTATACCTCATTGGCGGGATCGCTCTGGCCGCGAGTGTAGCCGGGTTTGGTTTTCTTCGACCCAAAAACATTCCGGGGAAGGAGACGGGGTTTTGCGAGATAAAAACCGATCGTGCGGTCGGTATCGTAAAAGATACAGCCGCATTGTCTGAATTTATTCCGATAAACGAGGACTTTGAGGAAATTGATAAGCCGGCGCCTGATTCGTTTATGAAGGATGATTTTCAAGGTACAGGCGACGATTTTCGGGGAACTGCGTCCGATGAGTTCAGTCAGGTTTCATCTGATGAATTCTCGTTGGGTCCTGAGTTTGCTCCGTTGAACGCTGATTCCGTTGAGAAAGGTTTTTCTGAGACGCCCATTGTTAGCGAGGAACAAACAGCAGGAAAACTAAATTCGGGCGATGTTCGGTTTTTAATCGAATTGGGAATTTTGTTTTTAGCTTTCGTGGCTCTTGGATTTTTGATTAGGTATCCACAAATCCGGAAATTCCGCGGAGCTGTTTTGCTCAGTACTGTTGTTTATTTTGGCTTTGTTAAAGGTGGATGCCCCTGCATGATTTCCAGCTTTCAGAACACGGTTCTGGCCTTATTGGGCACCCCGGTGGCCTGGATTTCGATGATTTGGTTTTTAGGTTTGTTGCCGTTAACCTATTTCTTTGGGAAAGTATGGTGTGGTTGGCTTTGCCATTTAGGAGCCCTTCAGGAGTTTTTGTTCCGATCCTCCCGCCTCGAAATTCTTAAAAGGCAAAAGACACAGCAAATTCTAAGATATACACGCATGTTTTTATTGGTGACATTGCTGGTCCAGTTAGTGATTACGCGAACCAATATATACATTCATTACGATCCGTTTAAAGTGGCATTTAACTTGTTTTCAAGCAATACGACTGGCTATGTTTTGCTGGGCATATTGCTCTTTTCATCGGTTCTTTCATATCGCCCGTTTTGTCGGGCGGTATGTCCGGTGGGATTAATTTTAGGCTGGGTCTCGCTGCTTCCTGGCGCAAAAAAAATTACAAGAACCAATGTCTGCATCGATTGTCCTTCCTGTGCAAAGGCTTGCCAAACCAGCGCAATAGTTTATGAAGATATGAAAAGTTATCTCCAGGTTCAGGATTGTATTTTGTGCGGGGAATGTTTGGGCAGCTGCAAGAAACAATCATTGAAACTATTGGGGACAAAATGAAAAAAAGCTTGATTTTACTTGGCGCAGGGTTTCTTTTTATTTCGCGATTATATGCGCAGTGGGAGTGCCCCAGTCAACTGGGGGCTTGGTTGAAACCGGCAGGCAACAGTAACCTTTTTTGGGGAGCCGAACTTACCGGCAGCGGCGGATCGATAGCAGGTAATCTTACTTTTGGGCATCTCTAAAAACCCCTTTTTCTCTGTCTATAGTTGACGTCTTTGTTGCCTAAGGCTGGGCCATGCTTCTTGTTGTTTTTTTATAAAGCACACATAATCAGTGTTTTATGTTATTTTTTGTTGATTAATGGACATA
>JAJUGZ010000076.1 GCA_029265715.1 Bacteroidota bacterium | reverse complement strand
AACTTGGCTCATGCCGCTCTCTTTCCAGTTATCAATCAGGGAAAGCATCCATGTCCTTTTTTCCTGAAGTGTCATGTTTTTTTTGCCGCAAAGTACTCGGCTTTCTCAATCCGGAAAAGATGCAGATGCCAGGGGGCTTACCTTTAATCCTCCCAATAACTGCGACTGAATGGATAAGAAATGAAGTAATAGTACGGATGTTAAGCAATATAACTTTACGGGAATAATCATAGACCAATAAAAGCAGCTTACGATATTAATATTTGCTTTTTATGTTTACAAAAGTTGACGAAGCTGTAAAGATATTAAAATTCTATCGATAGATGCAAAATGAGGACCGTTTAGCCCTACTTGAGAAAATCTGCGATAATGAGATAATCGTTGCTTAGATTAATATCTTTTTGGCTGTATTAACCCTTTTTTAATCCTTTTTTTAACCGCGGTTCTCTGACTTTTGATGAGTCATATAAAAGCAAAACCAAGTCCAGTTAAGGAAACTGGGCAAATTTTTCAATCTAATCTAATCTATTTTTTTACTATGAAGCTAATTAAAACCTTGCGAACTTTTGTGTTCGTTGTTTTTCTGGGGATGGCGTTCTTGTCAATGAATTCCTGTGAAAAAGAAGATGAGCTTGCAGTGGGTGGTATTGGTGCCGTAGCCGGAATTGTCACCGACGAGGCCGGGGTTCCCATCGCTGATGTTATTGTTACCCTTACCGGGGTTAATGAAAATGATGTTTCGGCAATAACCGGTCCTGATGGTAAATACCTCATCGAAAATGTATCAAAAAAAACGCATGCGATTAAGTTTTCCAAAGATGGTTGGTTAACCGTTAGTATAACGGTCACTGCCAAAAGCTTTGGTACAAACGATCTGGCAACAGCCAGTATTTCGCTGGTAAATGCTTCAGCAAGAATATCCGGGACTATCGTTGATGCTAAAAATAACGGGGCCCCGCTCGCTGGAGTAACAGTCAGTGTCGGTTCGGCCGGAACCGTTACTTCCGGAGCAGATGGCTCTTACATCATCGGAAACTTGGTTCCTGCTGATTACACAATTACATTCACGAAAGCAAATTATGTAACAATAACCAAATCAATCAGTAAGTCTGATTTTATCGGCGGAGTAGTTTTTCTTGACGTTCGCATGGGTGGACAAGAACTCTTGCGTGGGTTAACTGCGGATGATCTGAAGAGCGCCGAAAAATGGTATTACAACGAGTACCGGGGAGGACGCAATGCCGATGCTTATCCGCACTGGGATTGGGCTTGCGATTATATGTGTACTCTTGATTTTCGCGGGGCATGGCAGGAACAAAATGAAGGTACAACCCTGCAAATTCGTAATTCGGGAGACGAGCAGAAGAAGCCTGCCAATTTGGATGTGTTTGATTCTTTTGTGTTCGGAAGTAAACAAATTACATCGGATAATAAAATCATGTCGTTAAGAGTGCGTACCCATAATGCAGACGAAGCGGATCCTGCATATTTTGGGGTGCAGGTCGTTGATTTATCTGCAGCACAACCTTTAGCCGAAAAGATAGGTGGGGTCAAGGCATATGGCTCCGGTAATTATGCTGATTTTGATTTCGACTTAACTTCATACATCGGGAAAGAGGTAATCATTGCCATTGGAATATATCGTCAGAAAACCGGTGACTACTGGAAGCAATTGGTTCTTCGGGCCATACGTTTTGCCGATAGAAAGGTGGAAAATTGGGATTGGCTGCCGGGAACAGAAGTCATTGAAGGATGGAAGCTTTCTCAGGAAACGATTCGGTCTATCATGCCTCACACCAAATCTTCGTTTACAGGAATTAGCCCGGTAAGTGGCAATCGGGATAATTATTTTGATGCATATCGTGCATGGCGCGATGTCGCACATATTGGTGCCGAATGGTCGTTTGTGCCGCTGAAAAAAGACCCTGAAGTATTTCCATCAGAAGGATATCTTATTAAAACGAGAAACACACCTGAAGTAAATACAAAAGTCCCGGAAGCATATTTATACTCGAAATTTACCATTGCGTCGGGACGTAACAAATTAAAATTTACTACCCGCAATTTCGGTGATAAGTATACCTACTTCAAACTAACCGCAATTCAGGATAACGGGATAGTTACACACCTCGATCCTCAATCGAATACAGCTCAAGAAGCTTATGCTGCAGAAGACGGATGCTGGAAGTTCCGGCATGGCGATGGTGGGGCCGGTAATCCGGAAGGCTATGCATCTTTTGTATATGATTTATCAAGATTTAATGGTGAAAATGTAACTATTGTTCTGGGAGTATATAATGGGCAGGCTAACTCTGGTGAAAATAAACTGGTTATTCACAGTATTGATTTGAAATAAAAAGATATAATGAAAAAATTTGGAACGATAATTATTTGTTGCTTATTCTTCCTGGGAACAACTGCTTGCAGCAAAACATCATCCGACAACGAGATTGATAAACCACAAGAAGCAACCCTTTCTGAACAAAACCTTTACAGGGCAATGGAACTTGCCGATAACGCCATATCTTCTCATTTTACAGGCGAAGGGATGGCAATGGCCAGATACTATAACCCATTCACAAAAGTTCGTTCGGAAGAAAAAGGAAGCATCTGGATGTATACTAGCGCGATTGAAGCCGTTAATGCAATTCTTCACGGCTTGAAAGTTCAAAAGGACAATGGCAATATGAGTCTTTACGACAAGTATTTTACTGATTACACTCAGTTGCTGGGTAAACTATATGAGAATGCAGATTATTATCTGGGAACTTTTCGGTTGGTTTCATATACACAGACCAAAGAATGGTCTGTATATGGCGTAAATCGGGGTAATGCAAAAGGATCGGCCCAAGTTGAGGGAATTCAGAATGTTTACGACGACCAGATGTGGCTGATTCGAGAATTAGTTGAATCATACAAACTAACAGGCAACAATTCGTATTTGCAAAAAGCAGAATATCTGACAGAATATGTACTCGATGGGTGGGATTGTACCCGTGATCCGGCAGGAGAAGAACGTGGCGGTATTCCCTGGGGACCGGGGTATGTAACCAAGCATTCGTGCAGTAATGGACCCATGGTTAGCCCACTGGTTTGGTTGTACGAGTTGTATAAAAACAAGCCTGATGAGGTAAGCTACCGCTATATCGATGCAACTGATAGGCTGACCCGCAAAACAATGCAGATGAAAAAAAGCGATTATTACCTCGACTTTGCCCAAAAAATATACAATTGGCAGAAAAAGTACTTGCTGCGTCCGGATGGCGTTTACGATGATATGATGGGCGGGTGCAACCCGGGGAGTCCGCAAACAGAAACAATTGATGGAGTTTTTTATCGCAAAGGAACTACTTGCAGCGACCGAGTCGGGCCTGCCATTACCTACAACAGTGGGACCATGCTTTCGGGAGCCGCGGATCTTTACCGGGTCACAGGCGATAACACTTACCTTCAGGATGCCCAGAAACTGTCGGATGCAAGTTTCAGTTATTTTGCTAAGCTTGGTGAAACCCGTACCGGATATTACACTTACGATATTAGCGGGTTCAGGAACTGGTTCAATGGGGTACTCATGAGAGGATATGTAGATATTCAGTCTTCGTATAAAACGGTCGACACTTATATCTGTAGTTTCCAGAAGAACCTCGATTTTGCATACGACAACTTCAACTACAATGGATTTTTGCCAACAAACTTATTGGTAGGTTGGAATTATGATAATACTAAAAATCAGACTGAGGCTATGTTCAATTTTGCCTTTGCCGCCGAATATGCGGTTCTGTCCAGATATGAACTGAAAAAACAGAATTAAATAAACCTGAAAAATGATAGAAAAACAACAAACAAGAGTTACGCAATTTTTGCGTTTGATTGTGCTCCTAATGGTTTTTATGCCTTTTTCGTTGCGGGCACAGAATATAACCATATCGGGTAGAATTACCGATAGTGGCAACGAACCCGTGGTTGGAGCAACTGTTTCGGTTAAAAATACAACAATCGGTACAATTACTGATATAAACGGAGGCTACAGTATCAGTGCTCCAGGAAATGCAACATTGATGTTCCAGTTTTTAGGGTTTACCACAAAAGAAGAAAAAATCAACGGAAGAACTACGATTAATGTTGTGATGGACGTTGATAATCAAGATCTCGACGAGGTGGTTGTTGTTGGGTATGGCTCCCAAAAGAAAGTTACTTTAACCGGTGCCGTATCCGGGATTAAAGGCAACGAGATGCTTCAAACCAAAAATGAAAATCCGCAGAATATGCTCAATGGACGAATTGCCGGGGTACGCGTATGGCAAAAAAGTGCCGAACCGGGTACCTTCGACAATAGTTTTGATATTCGAGGGTTAGGATCTCCGTTGGTTGTTATTGATGGTGTTCCCCGGACCACGGCTGAATTTCAAAGGCTAAATCCAAACGACATTGAAGATGTGTCGGTGCTGAAAGATGCTTCGGCTGCAATTTATGGCGTGCGTGCAGCAAACGGCGTTGTATTGGTAACAACTAAAAAAGGTTCAACCGAAGGGAAAGCCACGGTTTCGTATAACGGTTCATATACCCTTCAGAAGCCATCGGGAATGCCTGTTCTTGCTGATGCCTATGAGACAATGACCCTTTATAACGAAAGAGCCATGAACAATATCAATGGCGGTAATATTATTTATACCGAAAAGGATTTTGAAGACTTTCGAAACGGGACACGCCGGACGACCGACTGGACTTCGCTTTTGTTTTCTGATTACTCTCCTCAAACGCAACACGATGTAAGTATCAGTGGCGGAAGCCAGAAAACCCAATATTATGTTGGAGCCGGATATTTCTTTCAGGAAGGGTTCTTCAGATCAGGCGATTTAAACTATAACAAGTACAATCTTCGTTCCAACATCAATACTGAAATTACGAAGGGCCTGAAATTTGACCTGAACCTGAGCGGGATTGACGATCAACGTAATAATCCATATTCGAGCGCAGTAGACATTATCCGGAATTACTGGAGACAAGGGGTTTTATTCCCAGCCTATGCCGATCCGGAAAATACGATGCTTAATTATGACGGGTTGGACCTGGAAGAAAACACGATTGCCAAAATGACTTCTGACATTTCAGGCTACAGAAAATACAACCAGAAATACTTTCAGTCATCGGCAGCTCTGAATTTCGACTTTGAAACTCTCTTGCCTGCACTAAAAGGACTATCGGCAAAAGCATTGTTTAGTTACGACTATCGGATGGATAATAATACAATTTACAGAAAAGAATATTATCAGTATGCGTACAATCCATTAACCGGGACGTATGATTCAAAACTGTACAATTCAAGCTCTCCAAACCAGATTCGTCGCGAATTATATAGTAAACAGCAGGTGTTGGGGCAATTCCTCCTTAATTACGACCGTACCTTTGGCGGTGTGCATAAAGTAACCGGGTTGGCAGGATGGGAAACACAAAAACGTACCGGTGATAACTTTTACGCTCAGCGTGATCTTGCTTTCGGAATGGAATATCTGTTCGCAGGAATTGATGAAAACCAGCTGGGAGGAATGCAGAGTGGGTTGAATGATGTGTATGAACTTGCCAACTCAGCTCTGATTGGAAGGCTAAATTATGCCTATGCTGACCGCTATATTGGAGAAGTGCAATTTCGTTACGATGGTTCTTCTAAATTTGCCAAAGGACATCAGTGGGGATTTTTCCCTTCTACATCACTGGGATGGCGTGTATCCGAAGAACCATTCTTTAAATCAGTTTCGGCACTGTCTTTTGTTAACCAGTTGAAGCTACGTACGAGCTACGGTATTTTGGGCGATGACGGTGAATTGCAATACGACTGGGCAACTGGTTATACATACCCGGCAACAAGCGGGAACGCTGCAAAAGGATATTACAATCAATATGCCCCCGGATATATTTTCGGGAACGAATTTGTTTATGGCGTGTCAACCTTGGCGTTACCAAATGAATTGATAACCTGGTTTACCGCACATACATTTAATATTGGTGTCGATTTTGAAGGCTGGGACGGTTTATTGGGCTGCTCGTTCGATTATTTCGACCGTCGCAGAAAGGGGCGTTTTGCCCGTCGTTCTGGCGACCTGCCTACTGTTGTTGGAGCAACTGCTCCGAGAGAGAATTTAGACAGTGACCGCCATTTTGGAATGGATCTCGAACTTTCTCACCGAAACAAAATTGGCGAATTCGAATATAAACTGAAAGCAATTGTAACCATTACCCGTCAAAAATATCTGACGGCATCAGAAAAAGGCCCTTACGGAAATTCATACGACAAATGGCGCAATGACAACCTGACCAATCGTTATCAAGGGGTACAGTTCGGATACGAAGCTGCAGGGCGTTACGAAAACTGGGACGATATTTGGTCGTACCCGATTTACAAAGAAAGAAATGTCCTGCCGGGAGATTATAAATATGTTGACTGGAACGGCGATGGCGAAATCAGTTCCTTGGATGAGCATCCTTTTGCCTTTGATCAGACCCCTTGGCTGAATTACAGTTTTAATATCGACCTTTCATATAAAAACGTTGATGCGAACCTGCTCTTTCAGGGATCGGCACTTGGTTCAATGGAATACAAAGAACCGCTGTATTCAATTTGGGGAAGCAATGGTGGAGGAACTCTAGTCCAGTATCTTGACCGCTGGCACCCTGTTGACCCCAAGGCTGATCCCTATGATCCGGAAACAGAGTGGATTAGCGGTTATTACGGTTATACCGGAAACTATCCTCGCAGCAATTCTGAATTCAACCGCGTGAGTACCGCTTATCTTCGTCTGAAAAGCATCGAGGTTGGATATAAATTGCCAAAAATCAAAGCATTGTCGGCGATGAACCTGCGTGTGTTTGCCAATGCTTACAATCTGTTCACCATTACCGGAGTGAAATTTGTCGATCCGGAACATCCAGATGATGATTTAGGACGAATGTATCCGCTCAATAAAACGTATACCATGGGTATCTCGGCCACATTTTAAGAATCTATGCTACTTTGTAAATTATTAATTTGATTATTATGCGAAACGAACATGTTGCTTCACGACACCCAGTGGCATGATAATAATTTCCAGCAACATGGAGTTCCATACTACCACTAAAAAACAAATTATTTATGAAAAGGATATACATATTATCGTTGATTAGCATTTTGTTCTTTTCCGCTTGTACGGAATTGGACATTCCGCCTAAAAATATTATTAGCGACAACGATCTGCTTACTACCGAGTCAGGAATGGAAATCTATATGGCACGCATGTACAGCAATATGCCATTCGAAGATTTTAAATACATGGCACAATGGGGTATTGAATTCAATTCATGGCTCGGCGCTTTAGGTATTGAAGGAACTGGTGAAGCTCTTAACCGGGATGGAATTTGTACTGCTTTTACCGGTGAGCGTACTGCTTATTGGGCGAAAGCATTTACTTTGTTGCGCGATGCCAACTACCTGCTTGAAACATTGCCTAAATATCAGGGGGTGTATCCCGAAGTAACTTATAAGCACTATCTGGGGGAAGCTTATTTTGTGCGCGCTACGGTATTTTATGCCATGGCTCGTCGTTTTGGCGGAATTCCGCTGGTCACGAAAGTTATTTCTTATCCGGCAGAACAGGATCAACTGGAGGTACCTCGTTCTTCGGAAGAAGATACATGGAATCAGGTACTTGCCGATTATGATCAGGCTGCTGCATTACTTCAACCAACCAGTCCTAAACGTGGTTATTCGAACAAATATGTTGCACTGGCATTCAAATCGGAAGCTATGTTGTATGCCGGTAGTGTTGCTAAATACAACGAAACAGTTACCGGACGCCTTACCGGATTCGGTCAAAAAACAGGGGTTCGTGTGATTGGTTTTGCTGAAGATTCATGGCAAGCTGCATCCAAAAGATATTTCAAAGAAGCTTACCTGGCAGCCCAACAGATTATTTTCAGTGGAAACTATTCTCTTTATAAGAAAAAATGGTCGGCAACCGATCGGAATGCCCAATATCAGAATATGGTTGATATGTTCAGCGACCTGTCGAGCCCTGAAAACATTTATGTGAAAGAATATGCTTATCCAACCATGACCCACGGATACGATGCTTATAGTGCTCCGTTTATTTTTAAAGCGCCACTAGCATCCGGAACATGCCCGACTCTTGACTTTATTGAATTGTTTGACGGGTTCGACCGCTATCCCGATGGAACAATAAAAGTGACTACCGGTTCGTCAAATACAGAAGGAAATTATCTGATGTATGACACTCCGTTGGACTTTTTCAAAAATGCAGAACCGCGTTTGCGGGCATACGTCATTTTCCCGGGCGATATGTTTAAAGGAAAACAAATCGAAATTCGTGCCGGGGTTTACACCGGAGTTTCTCCGGTTCGTCCTTTGTTTAACGATTACTCATATCAAACTGCTGAAACACGCTATCAGCACTTGGATGCTTACAAGCAACAGCCTAAAAGCTTGTATTTAAGTCCGAGAGAAAACAGCAGTCAGGAGATTGTAAAATATAATGGTGTTGATATGACTGCAGCAGGGGCAAACGGGCCGTTCTACGATAATGGAGAAGGTTGTTTAACCGGGTTGTACGGTCGTAAATATCTGAATCCGGACCCGGCATTTGAGGCAGGCGAAGGAAAATCCGCTCAACCGTTTATTATGATGCGTTATGCAGAGGTACTGCTCAACGCAGCCGAAGCAGCAGTCGAATTAGCGATGGCAGGCGAAACTTCTCCTGATGGATCGGACATGATGCAGGTTGCAACTAAGGCGATAAACGATATCCGCGAAAGAGCAGGCGCTACAAAACTTTCGGGGAATATAACCCCTGATGTAAATGGTCGGAACATTGTTCGTAAAGAACGTCGCAAAGAACTTGCTCTGGAGCACAAAACCAAATGGGACCTGCGTCGCTGGAGGGTTCAACATTACGAAGGACGTGATGGTTTTTGGGGAGAGATCCGCAACAAAGACTCATTCAGTAACAATTCGCGCTATCGTTTCCGTGGTTTATATCCGTTCTTCTCGACACAGACAGGTAAGTATTTCTTCGATGCACGGTTTCAGTGGGTTAGCCTGAAAACGTTTGAGTACAATATTGTTGATTATTATTTTGCCATTCCTGATGGAGAAGTAACTAAAAGTCCGGTTATCGACCAGCAGCCTAACAGGTAACACTTTTCGAATCTTAAATTATGAAATTACAGAGTATGAAACAGATAACATCTTATATTTTACTGGCAGTGTTGGTTTCATTCAGCTCATGCAGTATGTTTGAAATGGACAATTACGACGAACCCAAAGAAACACTCCAGGGCGAAGTGGTTGATGTGGCTACTGGAGAACCAGTGCTTACCGACCAGGGAAGTGAAGGAATCAGGGTACGCTTGACCGAACTTAGCTGGGGCGATAATGTTACCCATAATCCCGACTTTTACTGTAAACCTGATGGAACTTTTCAGAATACAAAGCTCTTTAAAGGAACTTATAATATTCGGATCGACGGGCCATTCATCCCACTGCTTCGCGAAGACGACCGTGGAGTGCCTCTCGCAGATGAAACACAAACCATCGATATTTCAGGTGTAACAAAAGTAAAGTTTGAAGTTCAGCCTTTCCTGAAGGTTGAATGGGTGAGCCAACCTACTGTAAGCAATGGGAAAATTAAAGCTCAGGTTCGCGTTACCCGTGCTGTATCCGAAGCTGATTTTCGAGCCAAAGTTGAACCGATGGGCGGTTACAGCAGTAGTTTTCTCAATGTAACTGATATCCAGTTGTTCGTCAGTTACTCGTCGAGCGTAGGATATCGTGCCCGGGACGAACGTTGGTCGAGTAAGATTGAATATGCAGGGTCGGCCTTCAGATCACTTCTGGGCGAAACAATTACCATTGAATCAAACGGAACTATTCCTGCCGGAAGGGTCGTGTTTATTCGTGCAGCTGCACGAATAAACTACGATACTCCGAAAGGTAGTGGTATCCGGCGATGGAATTATAGCGAGCCTCTTGAGGTAATGATTCCCTAAGAAAAATTCTTTAAATGGGGTTAAAACCAGTTGTTTTTGGTTTTAACCCTTTATTTTTCTCGTTGTATTATGGTACCTTGTTATACTGCGATCGTTAGCTGATCTGCCTTAATTGTGGCTATATATAAAATACTTAAAATTATGCGAACTTTATTTATACTTTCCTTTGTCGGACTTACTCTTCATCTGAGTGCACAAATTGGAGACAATGTTAAAACAACATTCCAGACTTCTCGGGAATGGAAACCATCAATTGATGTCAGAGCCGACGCGGTGATGATTTATGGCGTTGGTGGAAATCCTTCCGATAGGTCTCAAAAAGTTTCGTTTGAAGAACGCGTGAGATCGTGGAAAGAAAAAGGCTACATCACTCATTTTATGACCGGAATCGCATGGGGGGAATACCAAGATTATTTTACCGGAGCTTGGGACGGGAAGCGCCATCTCGATGAGGGGCAGGTACAACAAAACGGCGATACAATCTGGCATGGTCACATGGTTCCGTATATCGTTCCTTCAGATAATTTCTTAAAATACCTGAAAGAAAAACACATTAAAAGGGTTATTGATGCCGGGATTGATGTAATCTTTTTGGAAGAACCTGAATTCTGGGCCCGCGCCGGATACAGCGATGCTTTTAAGCGCGAATGGGAAAAATATTACGGGTTTGAATGGCGGCCACAACACGAGTCGCCCGAAAATACCTACCTGGCAAATAAACTAAAGTACCATTTGTATTACCACGCCCTGAATGATGTGTTTACCTTTGCCAAAGAGTATGGCCAAACAAAAGGAATGGATGTAAAATGTTATGTGCCAACTCACTCGCTGGTTAACTATTCGCAGTGGAAAATTGTCAGTCCCGAGGCCAGCCTTGCCGCATTGCCTTGCGTTGATGGCTACATTGCCCAAGTATGGACAGGGACCTCTCGAGAATCTAATTATTTCAATGGAAAAGCGAAAGAGCGGGTATTCGAAACGGCTTTTCTCGAATATGGCTCCATGGAATCGATGACCGCTCCCACCGGAAGAAAAATGTTCTTCCTATCCGATCCGATTGAAGACTGGCCCCGCGATTGGGACGACTACAAAAAAAATTACGAAGCAACCTTTACAGCCCAGCTTATGTATCCGGCGATGGCTAATTACGAAATTATGCCTTGGCCTGAACGTATCTACGAAGGACTTTATCGAACCAGCCCGACCAGTGATAAAAAAGAGCGGATTCCCAGGCATTATTCCACCCAAATGCAGGTCATGATAAATACCCTGAACAACATGCCGGTTACTCAAACTGAGGTAAGTGGTTCGCGTGGAATTGGTGTTCTTATGGCTAATTCGCTCATGTTTCAGCGCTTCCCAGCCCATGCCGGATATGACGATCCGCAACTTTCCAACTTCTATGGACTTGCGCTCCCGCTATTGAAAAAAGGAGTTCCGGTAGAAATCGTTCATCTCGAAAATGTTTCATTGGAGAAAACATTGGACCATTTTCAGGTATTGCTCATGTCATATTCCAGCATGAAACCAATGGATCCTGCGGCGCATGATTATATAGTGCGATGGGTAATAAAAGGCGGAATGCTGGTATATTGCGGAAAAGATGAAGATGCTTTTCAACGTGTGCGGGAATGGTGGAATACCAATGGGAATCATTACAATGCTCCTTCTGAACACCTTTTTCATCTCCTGAAACTGAAAGCGCCATACAAGACTGGGACATATAAATATGGGAAAGGGAAAGTTTGCATTCTGCGCAACGATCCCAAAGAATTTGTATTGAAAGAAAATAACGATCAGCAGTTTGTTAATATCGTTAATGCGTTGTACAAAAAGAGAACCGGCAATAAAATGGAGTTTAAAAATTATTTTACACTGAAGAGAGGACCTTACGAAATTATTTCAGTGGTGGACGAAAATCCCGATACGACCCCATATACCATCAAAGGGAAATTAATCGATTTGTATAATCCTGAAATTCCGGTTCTGGAAGAAAAACAAGTTAACCCGGGCGAACAAGCTTTGCTCTTCGACATCGATTGTGTTGACAATCCTTCGGAAGCCCAGGTTCTTGCAACTGCTTCCAGGGTTTACAACGAACAGCATACAGCCAACAGTTATTCGTTTAATGTGAAAGGTCCGGCCAACACAACAAATGTTATGCGGATACTTTTGCCCTGCGAAGTGAAAAATGCAGAAATAAGTGATTTGTCTGGTAATAAAATCGAAGCCCGGACCAAGTGGAACAAATCAAGTAAAACCTGCTTCCTTAGTTTTGAAAATAGTCCTGAAGGGATTCAGGTACAACTTCGTTGGTAAGCCGATGATAAATCAACCTTTCAGAAAGAAGCTGATTGCAAAATAAAGAGGCGCACGCTCAAAAGGGCGCGCGCCTGGATTTCAATTTATAATTGTTGTCGTTGTTGGGTACTGACTACAATTTGGGTTCCCACCCCGGTTGGTATTCGCGGCTCCAGAGTTTCATGGCATCGCGGTCGTATATTTTCCCGGTTTCGGTATCAACTTCAAACGATTTGCCAACACGGTAAGCAATGTTGGCATAATGGACCATCATCTGGCTGATAGCTCCTTCTTCGATGGGCGAATTCAGTTTGCCGTCTTTTCCCCGGATCACATTGAAAAAGTTGGCCACGTGGGTGTCGGTCATGTCGCCGCCGCCACCCAGTGCTGTTCCGGCTTCATTTCCGGCCGATTTACTGCTTTTGATCAGTTTGCCCATTCGGTCGTACAATTTGTATCCTTCCCGGTTTACAAAAACAGTTCCGTTGGTCCCGTAGATAATTGTTCCGCGGTCGGAGCCATAGGTGGCATACCCCGACCGGCTTTTCCCGTCCCACTTGATGATTTTGTTGCCAGGGAAACGGAACGTGGCATCCATTGTATCATACATTTCCCAGCCATCGTTCAGAAAGTGGCGTTTTGCTGCTTCAACGGTTACATATTCCGGATAAACAGTTTGTAAGGCCCAGCGGGCAATGTCGAGCTCGTGGGTGGCGTTGTTTCCGGTTTCGGCGGTTCCCCAGTTCCAACCATACCAGTGCCAGTTGTAATTCCAGATGTCGTCCATGTACTCAACACGCGGTGCAGGGCCTTGGAATAACTCCCAGTCCAGGCCTTCCGGAACTGGCGCTTTTCTCGGAACAGGCACCTCACCTCGGTTGTTTGAATAAAACGCAACGGCTTTATAAACATCGCCAATTACCCCCTTGTGGATTTCGCCAATAATCTCGATCGATTCGCCAGACGACCGTTGTTGGTTGCCCATCTGGATCACCTTCCCGTACTTTTTTTGAAAGGCGACCAGCAATTCGCCTTCGTGTGGATTGTGGCTGCAAGGTTTTTCAATGTATACATGCTTGCCGGCCTGCATTGCCATCCAGGTTCCCGGAGCATGCCAGTGGTCGGGTGTTGCGTTGAAAATAGCATCCACTTTCTGGTCGGCAAAAACCTCGCGTATGTCGTTTACCAAAGCCATTTTCCCGGTTACTTTCCCGGCAAGTTCTTTGGCTGTTTTTTCGCGTTGTTTTTTCATTACATCGCAGATGTAGGCCACATCTACGTTGTTGCTTTTGTTCATCAGCGCGGCATAGTAAGCGCCTACGCGTCGGCCGCAACCCATCAGGGCAACATTTAGCCGGTCGTTGGCTCCGATTATTCGGCTATAACTTTTGGCCGTAAATCCGGAGGCCATGCCCCCGATGGTCAATCCGGCTGCTCCGGCTGTCACGTTCCGGAGGAAATCTCTTCTGGTTGAACTCATTGGTCGGTTTTATTAAGGTCTGTTTTTATAAATTGTCGTCATTAATTGTTTTTTTTTGATACAACCAACAACTTTCCTGTTTTCAATGTCCTTCCCGGATGTCGTCCAGGATTCCGCGGACATAACCAATCGATTCGGCCATTCCGGCGAACGGATCATTTTCATCTTTTTCAAATTCGAGGGACAGGACACCCGAATAGCCCAGATCGACCAAATTGCGGATGAAAGCCGGGAAATCGATTACTCCGCGGCCAATTTCGCAGGTGGTACCGTCGGCGTTGGCACTGGTCTCATCTTTCACATGAATATCCAATACCCGGTCGAAAAAGTCTTGTAGATCTTGTGATGCGTTTCGTCCGATACGTGTTGTGTGACCGATGTCGATGCACAGGCCCACCCGCGGATCCATGTTTTTAATTAGCGTGTAGGCGCTTTCGGCACTCGGATAAAGTTTGTCGCCCGGACCGTGGTTGTGAATAGCCAGTTTGATGTTGTAAGCCTTTACCTTGTTTTCGACATAGGGCAGCAGTTCGTGGTTAGGAACGCCCACAATCATTTTCATCCCGGCTTTTTTTGCATATTCGAATGCCTGGTCGACTTCGGCTTCGGTTTTCATATAGATGACGCCGCCGGCGTAAAGGGTTATCTCGGCGTCGTTGCACATCTGAACGGTTTTCGAGATAACTGAATCGGGTGCGTCGAATGGCAAATGAACGCTTTTGAGCGCAAGGTGTTTGATGCCAAGTTTTTGCGTGAAAGCCAGCGTCTGGTCAAGTGGAAATTTCCGGAGCGAATAAGACGCAACACCCAGTTCAAATTTTATTTCCTTGGGCTGCATTGCCGGTTTTTCTGTTTTACCGGTGCAGGCCACGGCCAAAACCGTGACCAGCACCAGGAATGTCGAATTGATTTTCCGGAGTATTTCTTTTGTCATTATTCCAGCGTTTTGATCTTAATGCTGCGGAATTTCACATTGTCCATGTGGTCTTGCAGGAGAATTGGCGTTTCGTCAGCCATTCCAAAGTCTTTGAACCCGGCGTATTTACTTCGTGCGACCAAGGCCCGGTAAATGTTGTCGCCCCGTTTGTACGAGATCAGCTTGATGCCATTCAGCCAGTGTTCGACGCGGTTGTCCGGATAAACGACAATTCGTCCCCGGTTCCATTGACCAACCGGGTTGACAAAACGTTTTTCTTTTTCAGACGGGATCAGGTCGTATAACGAGGCCATTTTGCGGTTCCCGACAGCGCCTTTGTCGGAATCGGCATGTTTGTCGTCGTCCAGAATCTGATATTCGAGGCCGATTGATGGGTCGTTTTTACCCAGTCCGTATTTTACGCCGCTATTGGCGCCTTCAGTCAGGCAAAATTCAAACTGAAGATCGAATGCCTTGAATTTTTCGATGGTTTGGATATCACCGCCATGCTTGCTCGAATCGGCATGTGCTGAAAGTACTTCGAGTGCCCCGTCGCTTACTTTCCAACCATAATCCGGAAATTTGTCAGAAGTTGCACTTCGCCAGCCATTGGTTGTCTTTCCGTCGAACAGCAATTTCCATCCCTGTCGTTTTTCTTCCGGCGAGATGTTGTTGGGAAGCAGGTTTACCACAAAAATGTCGGCAGCTGGCGCCGGAATAATGTGGTCGGTTTTGATGCGGATATTTCGCCAGCGAATTTGTTTCCCCGGTTGCTCGTCTTTCCCGATGGCGTGTACTTGTAAGCAAATAAAGCCAACCGGCGTCATATCGTCGATCAACCAGGCGGCCGGAACGTCGTTCAGCCAGGTGCGGATGCTGTTTCCGATGCATTCAATGCGGTATTTGTTCCAGTCGTTGTGTTTAAAGGCAAGTCCGCCGGCTGGGTTCAAGGAGCCGGGATACAACCAGCCGCGACGTGCTTCGTCATAAATGCCGCCACTCCAGGCTCGGCTCGAGGGATCTACTTCGCATTGGTACCCGTGAACACGCCCGTTGTCGTAATCCGGCTTGCTTTCGCTCCGGAACTGGATTCCGGAGTTCATTCCTTCGTCAACTTTTAATTCGAGTTCGAGTACAAAGTCTCCGTAGTTTTTTTCGGTTGTCAGAAAAGAATTGGGCGTATCTGCAACTGTTGTTCCTACGATTTCGCCGTTTATAACTTCGTATTTGGCTTTTCCGTTTAGCTGTTTCCAGCCTGTTAAATTTTTCCCGTTGAAAAGGTTGACCCAGCCATCAGGCGAAGCAGCCTGTCCGGTCAGACCGAAAACGGTAATCAGGAGGGCGAGAAATACATTTTTCATGTGGTTGTGTGTTTTTATTGGATTAAAGTTAATTTGCAGGATGAAACGGTATCGAAAGTATGAAATTCGCAGATTACAGATATATTTGTTAGCCGGAAACTGGTTTTATAACGGTTATAAACGAGGTTATAAGTCGAATTATGACATTTGATAAAGAACTAATCCTGAGCTATTTGGATAAAATTTTGCAAAGCCGGAGTTTTGTTAAGTCGAAAATAAGCTGTGATTTGCTTTCCTATCTGGTACATGCTTCAATTGAGGGGAATAATCCGAAAGAATACACCATCGGGGTTGAGCTGTTTGGGAAAAAGTATGGAGACGAAGCTAAAGCAGACTCGAATATCCGCGTTTATATCCATAATCTCCGGAAACGCCTAACTGAATATTACGAAGAAGAGGGGTGCAAGGACCCGGTAATTTTCGAAATCGAAAAAGGGAAATACGGGGTGCGGTTTATTTCCAGGAAAGAGCTGGGTAAACCCGGGTCTGTCAAAACATATAAACTGCCGTTTTTTGTAAGCTTGGCACTTGTTGTAATCTTGGGCGTATTATGGCTGACCAAAAGTCCGGAGAAGAAAAACGTCTGGGAAAATTTACCTGTCTGGAATGAATTTTCCGGAAACGGGAAGAAGACCTTGCTTGTATTGGGCGATTATTTTGTTTTCGCAGGGAAATTACCTACCGGAACTTTCGGTATTTTTCGTGATTTCGGTATTAATTCGGAAACCGATTTCGAGCATTTACTGGATAAAAACCCCGAACTGGTTCAGGTCGTATCGAAAACAAACCTGACTTATCTTTCGAAAATGTCGGTGTTTTGTCAGGACGACATATACAAGGTGTTCAGCCAAACGGGAGCGTCTATCGATGTCAAGCTTTCGTCGGATTTGCAACCTGCCGATCTGAAAGATTATAACATTATTTTTATCGGGAACTACAAAAACATGGGGTTATTCGAGAATATCGTCCGGGAAATGAAGTTTTCGTTCGGGATTAACGATGCTTCGAAACAATACATCTTTTCCAATGATCCGTGTGCTACGGTTTATTCCGCATCAAATACCAGTCTGAAGCAAACCGATTATTCGCTGGTTATTTTTCGCGAAGGGTTTTCCGGAAATCAGTTCCTGTTTTTTCTGTCATCGCAGGATATTGGCAATATTTCGACAGTTGGGTTGTTTACCGATCCGGCATACATGGCCAACCTGTACGAAAAATATCTGAAAGGCCGGGAGTCGAAAAACTTTAGCGCCCTGTACAAGGTCGAAGGAATTAACAAAACCGATCTGGCATCTGAACTGATCGGGGTGGAGTAGGGCTACGGTGTTTTCGGTCCCTGCGGATCCATAAATTCGAAAAAACAATTTGAGTTAGTTAGAAACTGTTTAAATTTTATTTGTCCCCAATGCTCCCCCCCTTGTCGCATTTTTGATGCGCCACCTCTCTCTATACATTACATCGAGAAGACCGGTTTCCCGGGCTTGGGGTGAGTGAGAAATGATAAAATTGAGTTTTAAATTTTTCGATAACCTAGATTTAAACAGTCACTTCTATATTTTGGAAATTTGCTTTCGTACAACGCTAATTCGTTTGTCAACCTGTTTGCTTAGTCCCGGGGCATCAACGTGTAGCCGGAAACTGTTGGGTGGATTCCCTCCCAGATCCGGTAATTATAAATTTTCTCGTTGCAACAAACAAGCTGTTTCTCCGGAAACTGCCGGGGAAGCAAGCTGTTTGTTCTTAACGGGTTGATTTGAATGCGTTTTTATTGGGTATTTTTCAATGCAACTTTTACAACTTCAGGCATTGGAGTGGTTGGCCTTCCAATCAGCGTTGAGAGTTGGTGCGTTTCATCAAACAAGTCGCCTTTCGAAGCAGAGACATCCCATCCGGCAATGGCCAAAGCAAATCCTTCCGGAATGCCAACGTTTTTCAAAACAGATGCATATTCCGTTTCCGGTAAGTTTCTGTACGGAATGTTCTTGCCACTTTGGCGCGAAATCTCGGCGGCCAGCTCGGTCAGGGTGTAGGCGTTGTCACCTGCCAGCTCATAAGTTTTTCCTTTGTGGCTTTCGTTGGTTAGGACTACTGCGGCAGCTTCGGCATAATCAGCTCGCGAAGCCGAAGCAATTCGGCCATCTCCTGCGCTTCCAAGGAACGCTCCTCCGGCTAATGCGCCTGCAACAGAGCCAGTATAGTTTTCGGTGTACCAGCCGTTACGTAAGATGGAGTACGCAATGCCCGATGTTTTTAGCGCTGCCTCAGTTGCCAGATGCTCTGAGGCTAAGCTAAGGGTTGACGTATCAGCATGTAGCAGGCTTGTATAAACAATCCATTTTACGCCTGCTATTTGGGCTGCTTCAATAACATGGGCGTGTTGGATGGCACGTTGTCCGATCTCGTTGCCAGAAATGAGCAGAAGTTTGTCGATGCCCCCGAGTGATGAGGCCAGCTCTTCGGGGTGATTGTTGTAATCAAACTGACGGGCTTCAATACCCAGGTCGCTTGCTTTTTGTGGTGTGCGGACCAGCGCAACGATCTGATCTGCTGAAACTCTTCCTTTTAGTTTCTCAACTACCAATCGACCAAGTTGACCGGTAGCTCCTGTGATTCCAATTTTCATAAGTAAATATTGTTGTTAAAATATTGAAATTTAGGTGTGTACTTATGGAACTCCATGCCATGAAAATTAGCTTCTCTAATAATATTTACATGGCCTTTGGTGCCACCACCATAAATTTTGTTACCGTGGCATGTT
>JAJUGZ010000144.1 GCA_029265715.1 Bacteroidota bacterium | reverse complement strand
TCCATTAATCAACAAAAAATAACATAAAACACTGATTATGTGTGCTTTATAAAAAAACAACAAGAAGCATGGCCCAGCCTTAGGCAACAAAGACGTCAACTATAGACAGAGAAAAAGGGGTTTTTAGAGATGCCCTTAAGTTTTGAATGAATTAATCTTTCCCTCCGTAGGCTTTGTGATAAGCTAAAATTGACTCAAAAAAATCGACAAAGCGATAAAACCTTTTGGTGGCACCGGAATTATCTGAATCGACTTTCTCAATCGCTAGTGAAAGGACTTTCCCAAACTCAGCAATCCTCGATTTATTTTCTTTTTGTGTTACTCTTCCTACTGCATAAGCTAATTTTGGTTTAATCAACAAAAAAGAATGCTTGACATTTTTCCAGTCTTCATCACTTTCTGAATTAAATAATGTCATTTGAATTCTTTTAATTTCACCGAAAAAATTTCTGATTTGAGAATTTGTTAATGCATTCTTTTTGGATATTTCCCAATAATAAGTTTTATCTTTTTCATTGAATTTCCTTTCATAACAGCAAAGGAAAAATCCAAATTTTTTTGAAAATTCCAATAATTCTTCATTTAGAGGACAACTAAGGTCTATTAGTTTCTTAGCCTCCTCAATTGGTTTAAAGCCCTTAATTTGGCTGTCCATTTCTTCAATTTCTTTTACTTCCATAAGGTCAAATTTTTAATTGTTATTATTCTTTGTTCGGTATTCCAGTTCGGCCCAGCGTGCGGCTAAGTGCCAAAGCTGAAGGGCGTGGTAGGTTTCAAAGCGTTTGCCGTGGATGGTGTTGGACACCACATCGGTTTTGCATTGTTCAATGAGTTGCCTGGCTTCCGCGCTTTGCAGCCTTGTGGTTAACCGGCTGAAATCGTAGGCCATCATCCAATACAATTTGGGGGGTAGTGTAAATTCTTTATCCTTACTTTCTGCTTCAGCCATAGCGTAATGGGCATTTAGCTTGGAGATAAACGATTTGGTAAGCTTATCGGCCTGCAGCCACTGCAGGATGCTTTCTTTCAGGCTGGCAACCACCGGGAACTCGTTGTCCCAACCCAAAGCCCGGCCAAGGAAACAAACTGCGTTTTTGGTGTCGCCCATAAAGTTTTTAGCGGCTTTTTCGGCTTCGGCGCTTTCTTCGGCGGCCTTTTTTATGGGGTATTTGGGAGTAATAATAGCAATGCCGCCCGAAATATTGAGGTTCTGGTTCATACAAGTAAAAGCCTTAAACTCCTGCCTTATTTTTTCGGCAAACGCAATACATTGGTTCCAGTGCCCTACGATAAAAAGGTCGTCGCCACCGCTGTAAATAATATAGGTTGTGTCGCTGAAATTCTTTCGCCACAAGGTGTTCAGGTAGCCTTTAAAGAACCAGTCGAGGTTACGGCTCAACGCTGCATAGCGCGAAAACGAACTTTGGTGGGTTTTAATGCCTTTCTGGAATATCAGCCCCAGGTTATCGACGTCCATGCGCAGCACTCCCAACCGCCTGAAACCCTCTTCGCCGGCCAGTTCGTCGAAGAATTTGGGGTCGCCTTTGCCATCTGCCGGAAAATCGTTGCCCCCGAAAAATTCGAAGCCATAAACATTGTTGCAGCCCTGTATCATGGTATTCAGAAAATCGACCTCGCCGTTTTCCTTGCCATTGATGGTGATAATTTTTACCGAATCGGCTGAGGCTTTTAGTTCTTCGGCTTTTTTCTTTATATCCTTTTCGGTGAGAAAATAATAATAAACGCCGAGGTTGCCCGGGTTGATCGATTCGCGGTCGCTC
Source organism: Bacteroidota bacterium (assembly GCA_029265715.1). Classification (GTDB taxonomy): domain Bacteria; phylum Bacteroidota; class Bacteroidia; order Bacteroidales; family Prolixibacteraceae; genus Aquipluma. Next base: position 6,005 of record JAJUGZ010000144.1, on the reverse strand, counting down.
CAATAAGTCAGTGGTTTACGCGAAATAACCCATACATCGGCTTCGCGCAATTTACGGCCCAACGAAATTTGCTTGTATGTTAGCTCGCTAACCACTTCGTTCCCGGTTGCCCCGGCATCCGATTTTCGGAGTTTGCTGCCATCCAATAAAAAAACAAATTCTTCTCCTTCCGGAATTTCTTCGCCTGTTATTGCATCGCGCAAAGCTGTACCTCCTGTTTTACCGGGCTCGAAAAACGATGAATAATCGGCAACCAGCCTTTGTTGATAGCGTTGTTTCTTTTTGCTGTCCCTCTTTTCGAACAGCTCACCCCAACGGGTTCCCAATGTGTTTTTATGATCTGTGCCCATCAAAGTTGCTTTGCTGATGCTTACCGAGTCGATTGCCACATACAGCGAAGTTCCGTGGGTTTCAAAAATCTGGTTTTCGTTGAAATGGGTAACTTCTTCAAGTTTTTCTTTTGTGGCAGGCGTATTGGGAGCAAGGATATAAAATCCACCGCCTGCATTGTAAATCACATTGGCTTCGAACAGGTTTAGTCGGTCGATTAGCAAGCGCACCACGCTATCGGATAGCAACTTCAGGTAAAACGAGCGGCCTTTCAGGTTTTTCGCGGCGCTTTTCGAAATAATGTTGTAGATGTAATCCTGGATGCCGCTAAAATCGGCACCAATCAATAGAAACGGGTCTGAATTTTTATCTTCGGCTTCCTGTTCCCAGTCGTACAAACAAACTGCAATGGCAGCCGTTGTTTTCAGGTGGTCGTACAACGAAACATCGGGAAAATTGATGGTACTCGACGGAATTGTACAGGTGTATTTGTATAGAAGATAAAGGAAGGTTTCGCTGAAATCGCGGTAGTTTTCCTGCTGAAGGAATTTAAATTCGTTATTAAATTCCTTCCAAAGAGCTGCATAATCAGGATCGCCAAAGTCAGTTTGCGGGAAAAAAGATTTCTTCAAATTAATTGGCTCAACCGGTAAATGGAGTTGATGAATGTGCTTAGGTTTCAAAACACCTTCAAAAACCGAAACCATCCGTTTGGTTTTGAACGAATCCCACTTGCTTTCATCCTGTTCGTCCTGGAAAGCAATATCAGTCGAGCGGTCCATCCCCGACGATAAATGGTCGGCTTCGCGGATAATCCGTCCTTCGAACGAAAGTTGTTCCGGTTTCAGGTGATGGGCGGCCGCTAATTGAAGTAATTTCTGATTAGAGTTCAGCCCCGATAGTTTCGCTTTTTGTAAAAGGTTGTTGAAAACATTTTCGTAGTCACTAATAAACTGGGCTGTCCATAAAACATGTTTATGCGAATAACTTCCGTCGTATAATGGACAAATTATCGCCTCCAGCTTTCGGGTTTCTTCCTTAATGTATTTAGAAGAATGTACTGCTCCGGTATCGGCCCGTTGGTAAAACTTTCCAATATCGTGCAACAAGGCAGCAAGGTAAAGTTGTTCCCGCATGGGATCGGTGGTTAAATTTGTTTGTTCCATAAAATTATCTGGTTAATCTTTTTTTTCTGTTTTCTTTCTTTTCATCGTTACCACCCCGAAACCAAGGCCGGAGCCTTTGCCCAGGCCAATGAGATTGGGGAGCGAAAGGTTGGTGCGAAAGTCGATATCGTAGGCTTGCATGCGTGTGCCCCGGTAGGTTATGCGTTTTTCGCTGACGATACGGGTAATCGCCGCTTTGATGTTTTTTTCGGGCTTCATTCCTACCCCTTCGCAAAAGGTGAACAGGTTACCCACCAAGGCATTTTCAAGAATTTGCACTTTGGCTGCAAAGGTCTCGGCAGTCTGATAGCGTTGGTAATTTTCCTGATTGAGGGGTAGCCAGTTTGAAAGCAAATATTCGAACTGCGAGTCCCAAACGCCGACATTGAATTGATTGGCTTTAATTTGGTCAACTTTTAACTCCAGATCCGTATTGCCCAGCCGGATTTGGCCATGGAAGCCATTAAAAAAATCATGGATGGCCTCAATACCATCGGCCATACAAAGGAGGGCGGCTTTACCTCCAAGCTTTTTATACTGAACCAGCGGGTAACGATATATAACGCCATGCTCCGAATGGTTATGAAAAAGGTCGTTTTTAGTACGGGTTAAATTTATGACTGCTCCTCTGAATTCAGAAAGTTGTTCATACCGGATTGGCAGATCAAAACAAATAGAGAGCATCTTTAGATGTAATTTGTTCTTCATGGGCTTGTGGTTCTTGGTAAGACAAATCAACCAATTGGCTGTTATTTCAATCCACAAGCAAGTTAATAAATTATTGTGTTTAACCGGATTCCTTATTATCTTAAAAATAAAAGAAAAGGTCAGAATTTTTCCGAAGCAGAATAGGCCCGGGCTCTCAAAATTTTCGGATAAAATAAATTTTATGACAAACACATTTAACGAAGCCGAACCTCGGTACTGCAGGCCTTCTCAATCCGCCCGCATAAAGGTTCCAGGTTACTCTTTCCGTAATGGTACGGATACAAAATGTTGGGCTGAATGGCTTTGGCGGCATCCAAAAACATGTCCTCGCTCATGGTGTAGGGCAACATACAGGGCAAAAAAGCTACATCAATCCGGATCAAGTCTTTCATCTCGGGAATAAACTCGGTGTCGCCAGCAATGTACACTTTTTTATCGCCAATGGTCAGCACATAACCATTGCCATTTCCTTTGGGGTGAAACGGCTCTCCATTGTCGCGTTTATGCTGAATGTTGTAGGCCGGCACCGCTTTGATGCCGATTCCTAATACGCTGGTTTCTTCGCCATTGGCCAGCACTTGACCGCCCTCGAGCTTTTGCTGGCAGATTTTGGTGTAAATTAACCGGGTTCCCGCTTTCTGCAATGCTTTAACCGTGTTCACGTCCCAATGGTCGCCATGATCGTGGGTGATCAGGATCAAATCAGCTTTGGGCAAAGCTTTGGCATCAACCTGATCTGATGTCGGATCAACGTAAATCACCTGTCCTTTCAACTTAAACATCAGAGAAGCATGCCCCAGTACGGTTATTTCGAGATTGCCCTCCGAAGTGTTCAAAATGTCTTTTTTCATACTATAATAATTTGTTTTTTTAATGGCCGCACGGAACTCCATGTTGCTGAAAATCATCATATCTCTGGATGTTGTGACGCAACATGTTCGTTTCGTTAAACTTGCAGCGTTAAGCGGATAAACAAATAAAACGGTGAAAAATAAGATTAGAATTTTAGTCAGGTTCATCGGATCTGTTATTTAATAGGTTATCAGCAAACATAACGATATCCAAAAGTAGTTTGTTTCATTTGCCAGGCAATAAAAAGGAAATGATCGATCTATTTTGAAAGCTTCGAAAAAATATGTTTGTTTGAAACGAAATGGAAACATCGATATGAGTATGAGAAGGATTACACTTTTGCTTCTGGCAGTTTTATGGGCCACAATTGCCGGGGCACAACAAACCCTGAGTTTAAAAGATGCCATCATTGGCCGTTACACATACCTGAACCCCGAAATGCCGTCGCAGGTAATCTGGAAAGATGCGCGCAGTTATATCATGCCTGAAAAATCGGGACTCGTGGCGTTCAACCTGAAAAATGACGAGAAACAAGAATTGACAAACATCAAAATCCTGAACACAGCGTTGCTGAAAGTCCAAATTCCTCCGCTGGAAAATATCCCGGAAATCGCTTTAACGGCCCCGAACCGCATTCAGTTTACACATTCCGGGCGTATCCTTACATTTAACACCGACAGCCGGGAAGTCGAACAACAATTAGTCGTTCCGGAGAACGCCGAAAACACCGATTATTGCCGGGCTACCAACCAAATAGCATACACCGTTGGCAATAACCTGTTTATTGCCGGAAAAGAAATTACGCAGGTTACCAACGATCCCAATCCGGAGGTTGTATACGGACAATCGGTCCACCGGCACGAATTCTCGACCGACAAGGGTACATTCTGGTCGCCCGAAGGCAATTTCCTGGCTTTTTACCGGAACGACCAGACTCACGTGAAAGATTATCCGCTGGTTGATTACATGACGCGCGAAGCTGCACTGAAAAACATTAAGTACCCGATGGCCGGCATGGAAAGTGAACGCGTATCGATTGGCATTTTTTCGCCGGCAACCGGAAAAACAATTTATCTCGAAACTGTTGCCGACGACCATTACCTGACCAACATCAGCTGGGCCCCCGACGAAGCGTCGATCTTCGTTTTCGAGCTAAACCGCGACCAGGACCACCTCCTCCTGAATCAGTACAATGCCCAAACCGGCAAGTTCATCAAAACTCTGTTCGATGAAAAAAGTAAAACCTATGTCGAACCCACTCACCCCCTGCTCTTTTCGAAAACCGACCCAGATAAATTTTACTATTTAAGCCGGAAAGACGGGTGGTACCACGTTTATCTGTACTCGACCTCAGGCGGACAAATCAGACAAATAACCCGTGGAAACTGGGAAGTAACCGAAATTCTGGGGTTCGATCCGGACGAAAAGAACTTGTTTTTCGAAGCAACCAAAGACAGTCCTGTCGAACGGCACATCTACAAAATTGGCATCAATTCCGGGAAGATTACCCGCCTGACCACCGAACCCGGCGTCCATCACGGATTACTTTCACCAGACGGGGAACATGCAATCGACCGGTGGAGCGGAACCAATGTGCCCGGCCGCATCGACCTGGTTTCGTCAAAAGGAGAATTAGATCGGACCATTTTTACCGCCAACGATACGATGAAAGATTTTGACCTTGGCGAAAACACGGTTTTTACCATCAAAGCCGCCGACGGCAAAACCGATCTTTACTGCCGGATGATCAAACCCAATAATTTCGACCCATTGAAGAAATACCCCGTTATTGTGTATGTCTACGGCGGGCCTCACGTGCAACTGATCAACAAGACCTGGCACAACGACATTCGCGGCTGGGAGTACTACATGGCCTCGAAAGGATTTATCGCTTTCACAGTCGACAGCCGGGGATCGGACAACCGGGGCAAAGCCTTTGAAGAGGTAACGCACGGGCGTTTGGGAATTGTGGAAACCGAAGACCAGATGAAAGGTATCGAATACCTGAAATCGCTCCCCTATGTCGACTCCGATCGAATCGGCGTGCATGGCTGGAGCTTTGGCGGTTTCATGACCTTAAACCTGATGCTACGCCATCCGGAGGTATTCAAGGTTGGTGTGGCCGGCGGACCGGTAGTCGACTGGGGCATGTACGAAATCATGTACGGCGAGCGCTACATGGACCGTCCCGAAGAAAACCCCGAAGGCTACAAAAATTCGAATATGCTCAATTACATCCAGAACCTGAATGGCAAACTGATGCTCATCCATGGCGTTCAGGACGACACGGTTGTGATGCAACACAGCATGAAGTTCCTTCAGAAATGTATTGAACTGGGCAAACAAGTCGATTTCTTTGTATATCCGACCCATCCGCACAATGTGCGTGGAATAGACCGTGTACATCTGATGGAAAAAATCAGCAACTATTTCATCGATAATCTTTAACGAAGGCAAAAACACCAAACAAATTGATTATCAACCAATCAGGCGAATTGAACGAAGTGAGATCCATGGAATGAGTTCCATGTGGTAAGTAAAAAATAAACACATGAACATGTGTGCCAACGTTCACATGAACCGGAAAATGGATTTCACCGCATGGATCTTTGCTACACTCCGGTTCGCAAGCTCAATTCCATGCCGGGGCTAATTTGTTTGAAAAGAAAAAGCTGTTACGAAAATTGTGCGCACAAACTTTGAGAATTTATTCTCATGAATTGTTCTGTCAATTTTGTAAATTGAAGAAACTTTTTCGTAAAAAAGAGTTATACTTTAAAAATTGACACTAAAAACGCAGATCTATGAAAACAACACTCCGTTAAGAGTTGTGTTAAATAATTGATAATCAACAAAATAACTTGATTTTTGTTTGGTAAAACCCCTGAGAATCAGTATCTTAAGAGAATTTACCAGATTCATTTCAAGTATGACTCTCAAGGGCTATGA